>JAOAIH010000069.1:0-5718 GCA_026414805.1 Spirochaetota bacterium
TTCTGTCATGCGTTTAGTAGAAGCAGGAGTAATTAATGGGGTTAAAAAGACCTTCTATCCTGGTAAGGTTATAGCTGCGTTTGCTGTAGGAACTAAAGAGTTTTATGAATATCTTGATCATAACGAAAATTTCCTCTTCTGTGAGGTTGGGTGGGTTAATACACCGGAAATAATTGCCTTGAATGACAATTTAGTTTCAATCAATAATGCACTGATGATAGATTTAACAGGTCAAGTTGCAGCAGAATCAATTGGTACAAAGCAGTACAGCGGAACTGGTGGACAAGTAAATTTTGTTCATGGTGCCAAAAAATCAAAAGGTGGTAAAAGTATTATTGCTCTCAATTCAACGTATAAGGACAAAGAAGGTAAATTGCATAGTAACATTGTACCGTATTTGCCACTTGGAACGGTGGTCACAACATCCCGCAATGATGTTGAGTATGTAGTAACTGAATACGGTGTTGCAAATTTACGAATGCGAAGTATCTATGATAGAGTTTTTGCATTAATAAACATTGCTCACCCCGATTTCAGGGACCATTTGTGTTTTCAGGCTTCAAAAATAGGCTGGATATAATATTATTATTTTCTAATGTACGAAATAAAAAATCTTGCCAAACTCTTATGCTCATGTAATATATCATTTTAAAAAGTTAAAGTGGGCTATAAGAGTTTGGTATGGATTATACAATTATTCAATATAATAAACATAAACAATTAATTGTTAAAGAATACAATAGAAAAGAGTTTATTGCTGTTTGTTCTGATTTGTTATATAGGCCAAAAAAAATATTTGTTGGTCTTGGAGATTTTCTGGAAATAGGTGATTATAATCAGTTGCTGGATGCTATCTTCTATGACGAAGAAAGCTCAGTTATTGAAAACTTTCTTGATGAAGTCAACAGGAAACTTTCAGAAAAGGGACAAATACCATTTTCATTTTTAAAATTAGCAGTATATTACCCGGATTACCTTTTGAAGGATGTACCAGTACAATGTGCTTCTACAGTGGGCATGAAAACTCGACTTTTTCCTGGCGCAGTGCATTTTATAAATTTCATAAAAGAATACGATCCATCAATTCTTACTGCCATACCCTATGAATTGGCTGTAGAAATAATCAAACGTGTTGGGCTTGACGATAACCACCTTGTAGCAACGGAGTATAAAAAAGTTCCTGGGCTTAAAAATATTGATCTATATGCTGGCGATATTGAACAATTTATTTCTGGTGAAAGAAAAATAATTGAAATTGAAAAATATATGGCTCAAACAAATACAAAAGAAGAAAATGTGCTGTATGTAGGCAGAGGTGAGTCTGGTGTAATTACATTCTCCAAAATCAATTCTATAGCATTTAATCCATCAGATGCTATAATTCCGTTATCTCATATAACAGTGTATGGATCATCTCTTGAATCACTTTTAGTATTATTCAATGATTCAAAAGAAATAAATAAGTTTCTGCTATCTGATTTAGGTGAACATATATTGCCTTCACTTATTGTATTATCTGATGTAAAAGAAAAACCTATTGAAGTCATTGAATTAGAAAAAAAACATAGAAGATTACAGGCAAATATCATTGGTCAACGAATTGAACATGGCACCGAAAGCTATACCACATTAAAACGCGATATTGAGTTATCGCTGAGTGCATACCCTTTTAATTTTCAGGCAATAAAAGATATGGTACGTTCACGGCTAGAAAAATTCAAAGTCAATCCACAAGGGTTTATTGATGAAATATGTGCGATAGCTCAAAAGAGATATCAAAGCTGGGGGATGTGACATACAATATGATGCCTTATTAAATGCGCGTGAAATGAAAAATTATTTTAGGGAGGGAGTACTGTGGCAGCAGTAAAACAAATTTTTGCTGCAGCGTTTGCTTTTGGTATTGTGTTAATTTTCCAAACTTATCTTTCTGCACAAACTGTAGGATATAATCACATATTTTTAGGATCAAAGTATAGCACTATAAAAGAAATATTACAATATCATGATTACAGATATAAAGAGATGAAAGTTGGTGCAATCAAGGTGATAGAGTATGGTGATTCACAATCCAGTGGAATGCTGATATTTGATCTTTTTGATAGATTATATACGGTGATTGTTACCATCCCTGTTACCGATTCACAATATGAGCAATTACAGCATCATTTACAGCAAAAATACGGTGAGTTTACATTTGATAAAAATGCATTTTATTGTTCAATTGGGATGTACCGTGTTGGACTCTATTATAACAAAGCTGCAAAAACAGCTACTGTAGAGTATAGTCATGTCATGCCTTTATTTTATCCAAAGGTACCAGAAGAAAAAAATCCCTTTTCACAATTTTAATTTTTTTTACAGGCAACGATTGTGAGTAACTATCGCTTATATGGCTTTATACTTTTATCCCTTTTGTATTTAACACAGGGTATTCCCTTTGGATTTCAAGTTACTGCGCTACCTGTTATTTTACGGCAATCTGGAATATCATTAACAATGATTGGATTCAGTAGTATGCTTGCATTGCCATGGATGCTTAAAATTGTGTGGGCACCGTTGGTTGACAGATTCTGGATGCATTCTTTAGGAAGAAGAAAATCATGGTTGTTACCCTTGCAGACATTAATGCTTGTATCAGCTTATAGCGCCACTCATATAAATATAACTTTGAATCCCGTATTGTTTGGTGCAACTATACTTGTTATGAACTTTTGTGCTTCAGTACAGGATGTTGCGGTTGATGGATTGGCAATTGATATTTTAAAAGATAGTGATCTGGGGTATGGTAATGCCATTCAAGTAGTAGGTTATAAAATGGGTATGCTCATTAGCGGCGGTTTTCTGGTATGGTTGAGTTCATACATTGGATGGCATAATGTTTTTTATACCATAGGTGGTCTTATTGCTGTTCCTTTATTCCTTCTTATTCCCTACAAAGAAACCAGTATGGTACAAAACAAATGTAATTATATAACCATCAAAGATATATTTGACCACATAAAGAAAGCTCTTACACAACATGGGATGATCATCATATTGTTACTGATAGCAACATACAAAACAGGAGAAACATTCATTGACGGAATGTTCAAACCATTTCTAGTTGACCGTGGTTTTTCTGCATCACAAATAGGATTGTGGCAGGGAACGTATGGCATGGCAGCGTCTATTGCAGGTTCAATGATTGGAGGTGTTCTTGCATCCCGATACGGAATTATGAGAGGACTGGGAATTTCATTGCTTACACGCATTGTGCCTTTATGTGGAGAATGGTATTGCACATTGAAACCGCCCTCAGAAGAAGTGATTATCGTTATAACCATCGCTGAACATTTTTTTGGTGGAATGCTGACAACTGCAATGTTTGCGTTCATGATGTATATAGTGGACAAGGTGATTGGGGCAACACATTATACTGTGCTTGCAACCATTGAAGTGATTGGAAAATCACCAGGAATGTGGTTTTCAGGGCTTTTGGCCGATAGCTTTGGGTATTCTTATTTGTTTGGATTAGGTATTATTCTTTCAATAATACCCATATTTCTTTTTATGATGGTTAAGAGAGCATTGGGTAACTACCAACACTAGAAACTATTAATTGATTATAGAAGGAAGCATTTTATTAAAAACTTTATTAATATTATTTAAATTATTCTTTACTTTTTACATCGAGCTCTTTATAGTAGTGAAGCTTAATATAACAATTTAAATTATGTAAATTAAATATCATCACATGTATAGGAAAATTATTGTTATTGTTGTTATCTTTGTTGTAAGTATAGTACTATTTGTTAGTTGCCATAATAAAAGAAATGTACATAAACCCAAAGCTATAGAAGGGGTTTTAGACTTACGTAATTGGGATGAATCTTCAAACCAGGTACTATCTTTAGATGGGGATTGGGAGTTTTACTGGAATCAACTTATAGAACCATCCAGATTTACAAAAAAAATAAAACCATTTACATATATTGAAGTTCCTAAAGCATGGAATAAGCAGAGTAATTTTAGATACTCCTTTCCTGCTTTTGGATATGCTACATACAGACTGCATATAATTCATGATGTAAAATATGTTGGGCAAATTAAAACAATTATTATGCCGTATGTGCATTCTGCATATACCCTCTGGATAAATGGAAAAATTGTTAGCAAGAATGGCACGGTAGGAAGTTCAAAGGCGTCTATGGTTCCTTTTCAGTTACCCGTTGTTACTCAATTTGTAATTGATTCAACAGTTACTGAAGTTGTTTTGCATATATCAAATTTTCAACAAAGGACAGGTGGTATTTTACGGAGCATTAAATATGGTAATTATGATATAATAAATAAACAATATGAATTAGACCTTTTTATTACTTTATTTGTTTCAGCATCGCTTTTTGTAATACTTCTCTATCATATAGGACTTTTTGTTGTAAATAAAGGTTATAAACCAAATCTATATTTTGCCTTTTTTTGTGCAATCATAGGGTTGAGGCTTCTATTAACAGATGAAAAACTCTTTGTAAAGATGTTCCCATCTTTACCATGGGATATATATTTGCGAATGGAGTATTGTACTATTTTATTAGGGATTATTTCCTTTGCTTATTTTATAAATGGTTTATACCCAAAAAAAGTGAATGCAGTAATTTTACGTGTAATAACTATATATTTCAGTTTTTTTGTTTTATTTGTGTTGATTGTTCCTATAACCTATGTATCATATTCTTTGATTTTGATACAAATTGGATTATTATTATCAGCTGTATATTTTTTGTTTGTTTTAATAAAAGTAACATCAATCGAATTACCAAATTCGATAATATATTTCAGTGGTTATATAATCTTGTTTCTCACTCTTGTAAATGATATTTTGTATACTCAACAATTAATAAATAGTATTTATTTGTTTGAATTAGGTCTATTAGTTTTTGTGTTTACACAATCATTAGCTGCACTTGAGGAATCAATTAAAATTCAAAATCGATTAATTACTATAAATAGTGAGTTAGAGATTGCTCGAAGGATTCAGAAAACAATTTTACCTGAAACTACACCTTCAACTACTTCTATCCATGTTGAAGCGTGTTATATACCAATGGATGAAATAGGGGGTGATTTTTATCATTTTTACGAGTTAAATGAAGATAAGATAGGAATCATTATAGCTGATGTTACCGGGCATGGGATCCCAGCATCGCTGATAGCATCTACAGTTAATATTGCATTTTCATTACAAAGGAACCACGCAGATAATCCCGCTGCAGTTCTAGCTAATATGAATAATATTTTATATGGTAAAACAGGAGAACAGCCTATCACTGCACTGTACACATACGTTGATGCTTCGCAAAAGGTAGTAAAATTTTCAAGGGCAGGGCATCCACTACCATTAATTTTACAGGGAAGTACCGGTAAGGTAATTGAGATAGATGTACCTGGAAAAATTCTTGGAGTTTTTAAGACAATAAAAAATAAAATTACCAGCTATAAAATTAGCAGCACTGATAGAATTATATTATATACTGATGGAATAACAGAAATACGCAATAGCAGAAACCAAATATTTGGAATTGAGCGATTTATCTCTTGCATTGAAAAAAATCATACAAAAAGCACCAGAGACCTTATTGATAGTATTGTTGATACTGTTATACAATGGGCTGGAAGCAAGGATAAAATAACTGATGATATAACTCTGGTAATTGTTGATATTAAATAAACTTTTAT
>JAOAIH010000069.1:5728-15953 GCA_026414805.1 Spirochaetota bacterium
TTATAAGATTGCAATCGCGTCTATTTCAATTGGTGCACCAGCTGGAAGATCAAAAACCCCAATACATGAACGTGCTGGGGGATTTATAGGGAAAAATTTTTTATATATTTCATTCATCAAAGAAAAGTGTTTCATATCTTTAAGGTATACAGTTATTTTGACAATATTTTCCATCTTGCTACCTGCACTTTCAATGATGGTTTTAATATTGTTTAAAACTAATTCAGTGGCTTTAGCAATATCATTGTCCACTACAATATTTTTTGCAGTATCAATTGGAATTACACCTGATATAAATAAAAATCCATTGGCTTCTACAACATGTGTGTAAGGACCACCTTTTGGTAAATTATCAAAATTATAATGTTTAATTTGCATTTGTTACTTTTATAATAGTTTTTTTTCTTCTAATTTTTTTTGAATTGATTGTAGCTGTTTATAATTATTAATGATTTTTATCATGTATCTATTGTTGGGATCATTTGACAAGTCGATTTCAACCGGTTTTTCATAAAAACGAGCCAATAGCTGTTCACCATTCCGTTGAAATTTACAAAATATTATAACTTTGGGTTTAAGCATATCGTTTATACCAAAGTCTTTAATTATAGCAAGCTCTTGAGTATTTAACTCACAAATATCATTGTGGGTATAAAAAGCTTGTGTATTGTTCAAAATAGGACCTAACTTGTTAATAAAAGTATTAATTAGCTGATAATCGAAATGTGAATCAATGGCATTTAAGATAGCCTTTAAAGCATTACTTGGTTCGATAGCATTTCTGAATGGGCGTTTTGATGTCAGTGCATCATAAATATCGCATAATCCAATTATTTTTGGGTAAATGGGTAAATTTTCATACGGTAATCCATAATACCCATTGTTATTGTAGCGTTCATGATGAAACAATACTGATTGCAATACTATTGGGTGAACATCTTTTATCTTTTTGAGTGTTTCATAACCCAATTGAGGATGGCGCTTCATTTTTTGAATATCTGTAATAGTATATTTTCCTTCTTTTTCCAAAAGGTTTTTATCTAATTGCATTTGACCAATATCATGCAGATAGCCACCTAAAGCTATATTTTTAATTTCATCTTTGTTAAAAGTGCCTATCATTCTGGCTAAAACTGCACTTAAAATACCTACATTCACCGAGTGGTTATAAATATATTCTTCATAACTTTTTAAATCTTTGAGCAAATTAAGAGCTAGTATCTCAGTTGAAGTCAGGTCATTTACAATATCTATGATGACCTTTTCTGCTTCGTGAAATGCCACTTTACTTATCTTATGGCTATGAGCTATCTCATGCATTATCTCTTTAGCTTTATTCCGGGCAATCTGCATTCTGAACGTAGGAATTACAGCCATCTGCCCGTTGTCATTATAATATAGTGTATTCCCATATCTGGCTTTAATCGCATTGATTTTTTCAGTTGTTAAGGCTACACGTGGAGGTAAAACTACAACACCATCTTCTGATAAAAGTGGGTAGATAAAACTGCTGTTAGGTCTTAAATAATCTACATCTATTTTTATTCTTTTACCAAGCATTGATTAAAATTTACACGCTAATATTTATTTCAAAATAAATAAATTGATAATATAAATCAATTATAATTTTTCTAATGAATTTAAAAAATTATAAATGTAATTGAATACTCTTTTTAATTAACAGATGTAAACTGCAATTTATTAAAATAACAATAAGTCTGGACTTTTTTTATGTAAAATAGTCAGCATCAAAAGATGACTCTTAGAGCATTGTTGAGAATGACTATTTAAAAATTGTAAAATTTTTTATTGTTTGTAGTAGTATCTGGGCAGAATTAAGTGAATCTTCTTTTGTTAATCCACAATCGTTATATAATGAATCAGCTATAAATTTTCGTATAGCCATATATACATCTTCAGTTGGATAAAAAAGGAATGCAAAATTTTCACCCTGTGTTTTTAAAATTGTAAAAGATGTATATAACATCAAAGGTTCTTTTGGTATCATTATTTTTTCCTGTTTTTGGCCGGTGAGTATTGTCAGATCGTCAAAGCGGTATGGTATTGATTTGCCTGCTTCTCTGTGAACTGGCTCTTCGTATCTACGGGCATAGGTTGGTGGTTCTACTAATAAGTGGGTTCTGCTCCCATCAGTTTTGAATGTCAAGCCTTCAGCAGTTTGATAAATATCTTTAACATTTTTATATGCAGTTACTTCATAAATTGAGTATATTGAGTCGGAATCAAAAAAGGAACAGATGATAAATCCACCATTAGATGGTATTGAGTTATTCATATAGGCTTTAAAGAGCGCAGTTCCTTTTGCCATATATTACCTCTCATCATTGTTCATGATAATAAAAAACAATATGCAATATCAGGAAAACACTCATGATTATATAAGAAGTAAAAGTTTAATGCAAACATTTTTTTATATTTGGAGATATTTTATTGTTTTCTTCTCTTGTATATTATAATTGTAATAACTGTTAAAAGAAAAAGTGAAAATATAACTAATTTATATTTATTAAGATAGGGGAATATAATTTCATAATTTGAGCCCAATGTATATCCTAATGTAAATAGTATTGTTGATGTGATAGATAGCGCCATTAAGTCAACGATCATAAATTTCAATATATTCATTTTAGCTAGTCCTGCAGTAAGAAATATTATATTTCGTACACCAAAAGGGATAAAACGGCCAAAAAATAAAGTTTTTGAGCCATGAGATACATAATAATTTTCAATTTTTTGAATTTTATCCATAGGATAAAATCTTGCTAGTTTTGGGTGCTGTAAGATAAACTTCATTCCAAATCTGCCCAAACAATATGATATTAAATCACTTGTGTAAGCCCCTAAGACACACCCTGCAGCAATTTTAAATGTATGTTCAGGTATGATTGTTGCTGCGATGGAAGCAGATACAATGAATATTATATCTTCCGATATGGGAAAATTAAATCCAGCAAGAATAAGAAGTAGAAAAGAAAAATAGTGTACATGCGGTGCAAAATCAAAAAGCAGTTGGGAAATATATGCCATGGTAGACTCTCTTAGTCTTAGTATCAATCTATGATAAAAGGTTCATATTTAAGTGCTAAAGTACCTTTTTTTACCCATATGCGAATTTGCAAGGCATTTTTCCCATCCTGCGAAGAAATTGTTCCTATTTCTTCAACCAGATCAATGCTATCAATGGGAAATTCATAGAATATCTTTCTATCTGAAAATGGATCGGATAACAGAATGATTTTTGTTTTGTCGTATTGGTGTTTTTTAGGAGTTCCTACAAATGCAACATGATCTTCAAAAAAATTTATATTTCTGTATTTGTCAATTGCTGTTTTCTCATTTCCTTGAAGCAATTTTAATAACTTTCTCTGTTCTTCCATAGCTATCTGCCACAACTATTATATTCTTTTAATTCCATTAATAATAATTTCTATAGCTTCCTGTACAATAATGCCCTTGAGAGGCTGGTTGGTGTCAATAATGAGTAAACGTATCATTGTCAAGATAATTCCGCAACAAACTTTTGATAATACTGGGATATGTGAGTTACGTATAAAACCGTGAGATATTCCTATGCTAAAAAACTTTTCAAATTCATTACTGATAGAATGTTGCAATTTATCAGCAAAATCTGCATACTTTGAGTCATGTGCATGAAATAATAAAAAGCCGAGTTCATTACTAAATTTAAGCGCAAATTCACTTAATCTCAAAATTTCTTGTTTGATTATGCCAAAATACTCCTGTTGGGTAATAGTTTCGTATAATGGTGTTAAAACAAAGATTGAATCAATTGAATCAACTATAGGTTGATAAATTTCAGTAAGAAGCATTTCTTTATCTTTGAAGTATACATAAAATGTTCCCGTTGCCAGATTGCAATAATCCATAATTTCAGTAATTTTGGTTTTTGAATACCCCTTTTCATTAAAAAGTTTTTCTGCTGCAAACATAATTTTTGTTTTTGTTTCCGGTTTAATAATTTGCGCCATACGATTTTCCTTTTGATATGCTTTTTCAAGACTATAAAAGTATGGGTATTTAATCAACAAAATAAAATCTTGACAATATTGTAATTTTCTTTACATGTTAAATAAATTAGTACCAGGAACTAAAAAATAAAGAATATGAATAAAATAAGAGGGAAAATAGGCTCATTTCATTTGCCGGCAATAGTAGTAATTTTAGCAATATTATTAGGTTTTTGTGTTGTACAAAAAATATATTTTAAAATTTTATTTCATAACAAAATTTCACCACAAGTTATAGAGGAAATATTTGAAAATAATTTTAAAAAAGCAATTCAGTTTGGGGATAGCCATATATCATTAGGTGGCAATATAATTTTAAAAAATGTTAAGATAGCACCTACTACTGATTTTAACGATAATTACAATCTGATATCCTGTAAAGAAGCAATTATTGATCTGAATTATTTCAAAGCTTTTACAGGCACAATTGCAATTAAAGGCATAATATTTAACGATGCATCAATAACCATTGTAAAAAATTATGGCAAAAGTTATCAGGATACATTCAAAAGCATATTTGCAGGGATTATACATGGCAATTCTTTTACTATTGATAATTTTTATCTGGAAGCCACAGGTGATTTGCAATACAATGAAAGTTTTACCACAGATAAATTAAGAATTAATGTCCACGACCTCTCAGTGTACATACATCTTAAAGATAAAAAATTGTCTTATGACATCAAAGGTAGTGTTGCTCCTCTAGATAGTACTCTTGATTCAGGTAAACTACATATATCAGGAACCATTAATTATAATAATATGATGAATTACAAATCCTCGCATCATGCTATATATGCCAAAAAGATAGATATGCATATAGCAAATTATTTTTTAAGGGAATATTCTGATTTACCTGTTGTTGTGAGAGGATATTTTTACACTGATTGCACCATTGATCATGATTCAAAATATAAATTTGATGGCACAATTGAGTTTGATAATTGTACTGTCCTGTACATCAAAAATACCCCTCATTATGAGATAATATCTAAAGACAATATAAGCGTGGATGCCCGTGTGGAATTTACTCACGATTTATCCGATATTGTTGTTTCATCATTTTCATTTGATGATAAAGAGATTTCATTTGATTTCACGTTAAAATATTTCAAGGATACTTTATTGCAATTTTATATTTCTACAAATAACATTGACCTTGAAGATTGTGATTATATTCAGTTTGTACCAGGTGTTAGCTATCAGGGCTTATTGAACTTGCAAGCAAAATGTGATTTTGATATCGCCCATAACAACATGCAATACTTTAAAATTATTTGTGATGCTCGTGATGTATCTTTGTCACGTAGGATTAACAATATTACGTATTCATATATAAATGATACTAAACTCCATATTGAGGGAGATGTAAAAAAGATAGTTGTAGATTTCTTTACAAAACATAAAGATTCGGATATATTATTGTATTCAACAATCAACATTGACAGATGGTTACCATTTAGTTCAGTAACAGACATTAATATAACATCAAAAAAACTATATACTCAACTATTGAGTGATGTTATTGTCACAGGCTTATCGTCATTATATGCTGGTGCAATGAAAGATATGGGTATGGGTTATAACGAAATATTTTTCAGAGATAAGCCTTTGGGCGTATTTCTTATTAATAATATTATCAAGATAAAAATAAATGTAGCGCGACTCATTTTTGATACAAATGCCTATTTGAAGAATTTAAATATTGATATAGTCTCTAATAAAGGTGCTATCTCAACGCCATCATTTCGTTGCGAAGGTTATTCGGGAATATTTTCTTTTTCAGTCAATGCCTTTTGTAACTGTGATTATCCTACCATGAGTGTTAATGCTGCAGTATCAAATTTTGATTACGGTAAGTTTTTAATAGATAGTGGCAAAAAAAATGCTACTGGGGTTTTAAATGCAACACTAAGTTATTCTGTGTCAGGGTATCGTTTAAGTCATCTTTTGCAAAATGGCAATGGCTTGTTACAAGTAACTATCGCCAATACTATTTTTGATAAAACTTTGCTACAGAAAAAGATTGGTGAAATAGCAAAAAACTGCAATGTGTCATTCCCTGATGGGATTTGGCGTTGTAACAGACTTGACATAACCGTCAACCATACAGCTGATAGATGGATTGTACAAAATATATTTATAGATACTGATATGGTACAAATTGGTGGCTATGGAAACTATACACTGGATAAGGGGCTACAATTACCGTGCTCTGCAACCCTATTCATCAAAGAAGGGGCTGCCCTTAAGAGCTCACAAAGAATTAATTTTACTGTTTTGGGAAATCTTGACAATCCAGTTATATTGACAACAGCCCCCTGTAACAAAAAATCAATATCAATCTTTGATGTCAATTAGTTCGTAAATCTTCACTGGCAATTGCTTCCCTTTAACCCTTACCAGGTCAAGTTCTCTGGCTATAACATGATCTTTTACATGTTCATAGGTAAATTCACTGATAATTATTTCGGTACCATACTGTTTGTTTGTTCCTTCAAGGCGTGCTCCAAGGTTTACATTATCCCCCATTAATGTATAATCCATACGTGATGCCGAGCCCATATTACCAACAACCATTTCGCCGGTGTTTATTCCAATACCAATATGCAATGCAGGTTTTCCCATTTGCACCCAGCGTTTATTAAGTTGCTCAAGAACCTGTATCATCTCTACAGCACATTTGCATGCTAGTAGCGCATGGTTTTCCTGAGGGATAGGTGCTCCCCAGAATGCCATTATTTCGTCACCAACATATTTATCAAGTGTGCCATCATATTTGAAAACCAGATCGGTCATTGCCTGGAGGTATTCATTGAGATGTTCAACAAGTTCTTCAGGAGTCATTTTTTCTGAAATAGTGGTAAAGCTTCTAATATCTGAAAATAGCACTGTGAGTATCTTTTTTTCGCCACCAAGCTTTAATTTTTCAGGATTTTTCAAAAGTTCGTCCACAACTGTTTTTGAAACAAACTTGGAAAAAGTCTGGCGTATGTATTTCTTCTCCTGCTGTTCTGTCAACACCCTGTATGCAATAATAATTGAGAATGTTGTACCTACCTGAATGATGGGGGTAGCAAAAATAGTGATTACATTAAAAACATCAAAAAGCAGGTATGAGCCAATAATATAGAATAATGTAAGTGCTAGGGTAAAGACAACAGCAATAATAATTGATACATGGGGAAGGGCAAACCCCAAAATAAGTGAGATAATAAATAAAATTAGTATATTTTGCCATGAGGTAAGCTTTACTATAAAGTCCTGATTGAGTATAGTATTTAATGCATTAGCATGGTGTTCTATTCCAAAAAGGTCCCCATACGGTGATTTATGGATATCTGTTGAAATTCCTGTTGAAGCGTAGGCTGCAATAAGAATTATTTTATTCTGCAATGAAGTATTATTTATCTTGCCATCCCTGCAGAAATAGTAGTAAGGATAATGAGTAAAACTTCCTGGCCCACCAATGAAATTAATATCCATGAAGCCTTCATCATCAATTGGAATATAAATAGTATTGTCAGCAGTTGGCTTTGCCATTTTCTCTTTTGGAATATTTGATAATTTTATATGTTCTCCCATTTTTATGGTCACATCTTTCTTAGTAATGCCATAATAGTGCATGACAATAAGAAGGTCTATAGAAGGATAATATTTTCCTTTATATTTTATTATTAGCGGAACTTTCCTGTTGACATGGTCTGCGTCAGGGCGTATGTTTGCAAATCCTAAACCTATTGCGGCCTGTGATAGCAATGGTGTAGGTGGTACGGCTTCTTCAACCCACGGTATAGAATTGTCCTGAGGGTCAACCGGGAAAGAATATATATCCAGAATGCGCATGCGTTCATCAATATCAGTGTACTTGACATCTACTTCTTCTGTTTCAAACGGGTAATCTAAAAACACACAGTTTGCTTCTTTAATAGCTTTAGCAAATTCTTCTTCATAGGGCTTGTGATCAAGAAACATGATATCAAAGAACATTGCTTTGGGATTTCCTGAGCTAACATATCGGGTAAACTTTGCATGATATGACCATGGAAATGGCCATTTTATGCCTTCATTGTCAAATTCGCGTATGGTATTTTCATCAATCCCAAGGATGATAATATCATCTCGTGAACGGGGATTTTTACGTGTCATTCGCACCCCCTCCTGTAGTTTAATAGCCTTTTCAGAAGGGTCACGCAGGTAGAATCTAAAATTGATTGATCCGTTTTCAAGACCATCTAAAAGCCTGGTTTGTGAATATAAAAACGTTAGTATGATAAAAACAGCAAATGACAGGCCTAAACCCATGAGTTGATTTTTATTAATTTGCATAGCTATTACCTTTATGATTAATAGTATAAGTGTAAAGGTTTTTGATTATCCAAAGCTAAATAATGTACTATAAGAAACAACTAAGAAATGCAAGTTTTTTATTATATTCTTGACAAAATAATTAATGCAGAAAATTCAAATTGTATCATAATGAATCGTAAAATTGTGATATACTAATAAATGAATTTTTTTCAAAAGAAAAACCATCACACTTAAAAAGTAAAAAACATAACCCTATAGGGGTAAGTATAGAATAGTATAATGTGAATATTTATTGCTCTATTAAAGTAGTATGAGTTATGTCTTACAAAGTGCGATGAGAATCAAGTGGTTGTATATAAAGAATGTTCAAAACAATCGCTTGTTTGGAATGATCTCGTTGGTTCTAAATTTCTGTGAAGAGGTGTTGTTGTGATAATCAAAGAGTATATTGCACATACAGTTAGAGAAGCTCTATTGAAGCTTTTGCAGGCTAAGAACATTCCAATGGAGCTATCGCCAGCAATAAAGGTTGAATATCCTAAAGAAGAAAAGTTTGGTGACTATGCCACACCAATTGCTATGGAATGCGCAAAGATACTGCGCATGTCACCCATGCAGATAGGTGAGGAGATAAAACAGCACATTGACACACAGATCTTTGAGCGCATAGATGTTGTCAAACCAGGTTTTATCAATTTATTTCTTTCACTTCCATTTCTTTTGAAAAGATTGGAGGAGATAGTTACTGTTAAAGATGAGTACGGTAAAAATAAAAAGCAAAATCCTAAAAAAATAAACCTTGAATTTGTTTCTGCAAACCCTACAGGGCCTTTAAATGTGGTTTCTGCACGTGCAGCGGCGGTGGGTGACACTCTTGCCAATCTATTACAGGCAAGTGGTGATGTTGTACACAGGGAGTTTTATGTTAATGATTACGGAAATCAGGTATGGTGGCTTGGGAAATCGGTGTGGGTTCGCTACAGGCAAATGCTGGGCCAGGATGTGCCATTCCCGGAAGAAGGCTATCACGGTGAATATGTGAAAGACATTGCCCGATATATACATGAGAATTTTTCACAGGAGCTATCGCACATAAAAGATGAAGATGAAATTATTAATTTTTGTGCGCGAAAAGCTATAGAATACAATGTTGCATCGCAGAAGGAAGATTTGGATAGATTTAATGTGCACTTTGATACATGGTTTCATGAAAGCACTTTACACCAAACCGGAAAGGTTATGGAAGTTTTTAACTATCTTGAGTCACTTGGTGTTATACGAGATGAGGACGGCAAGAAGGTGTTTGTTTCTACAAGGTTTGGTGATGATAAGGACAGGGTGGTTGTACGTGACGATGGAAGACCAACATATTTAATGGCTGATATTGCCTATCACAGAACAAAAATTGAACGAGGGTACGATTTGATTATTGATATATGGGGGCCGGATCATCATGGGTATATTGCTCGCCTGGTAGGTGCAATGAAAGCGATGGGATATGATGAAAAGCATTTCAGGATTCTGATTTCGCAGCAGGTAAACCTTTTAATGAATGGTGAGGCCGTAAAAATGTCCAAGCGCTTGGGTACATTTTCCACCATGCGTGACCTGATTGAAGAAATTGGCACTGACGTTGCACGGTATTTTTTTGTTATGCGTTCAATGGATAGCCATCTTGATTTTGATATTGACCTTGCAAAACGTCAGAGCAGCGAAAATCCCGTGTTTTATCTGCAGTATGCTCATGCGCGTATTTGCTCAATATTCAGAGAAGCACAGAACAGGAATATACACTATAATAAGGCGATAGTTGATGTAGAACATTACAACAATCCTGAAACGATTGCACTATTAAAACTTATGGC
>JAOAIH010000070.1 GCA_026414805.1 Spirochaetota bacterium
GTATATTAGTTTACTTGAAAAAATATTCTTTGAAGTAGCATTAAAATAAATTTATTATAAAAACTTTTGTTGACATACAAATGGTTTTCCATTATATGTCTAAATTCCCCTTACTATTTCTTGTTTTTTTCACTTCTTCAAGTCCTATTCTTATGGGGTATGAATATGACTATCCTTGCCACAATTGAATCTGACCTTAAAGAAGCTATCAAAAACAAAAATGAATTGTTAGCTAGTACACTGCGTATGCTTAAGTCCGACATAATGTATGAAAAGACAAAAGGCACTGAAGAGCTCACAGATGAAAAAATAATTGAAGTTTTAACCCGCAGCGCAAAAAAACGGAAAGAAGCAATCACAGAATATGAAAAGGCAGGCAGAAATGATTTAGCTTTAAAGGAAAATCAGGAACTAGAAATTATCATGCGGTACCTGCCAAAACAGATGAGTGAAGATGAGATTGCTGCTCATGTTGATAAGGTTATAGCATCAATGGGTACGATTACAAAAAAGGATATGGGCAGGGTTATGGGACAGGTTATGAAAGATCTCAAAGGCAAGGCTGATGGGCAAATTGTAAAGCAGATTGTACAGAATAAACTTGAAAATCTGTAAATAGTTATATATATTACTATCAAATGGCTATCCCCCGAGATACGATTGAACATATACGGCACAAAGCTGCTATAGAAGATATTATAAAACGCTATGTTCCTACCCTTGCCAAAAAGGGGAAGAACTACGTTGGTCTATGTCCATTTCATAAAGAAACATCCCCTTCTTTTACCGTCTCACCTGATAAACAGATGTTTTACTGTTTTGGCTGTCATGAAGGTGGCAATGTATTTACATTTATATCAAAGGTTGAACGAGTTGACTTTGCGGAAAGTGTAAAAATTGTAGGGGAGATAGTTGGCATCCCCGTCCGCGAAGAAAAGAATTTCAGGGATGATGAATATGGTAGGCTCCTTAAAATAAATGAGATTATTGCGCAGAGCTATCGCCAGGCATTACGCAAACCTGAAAATAAGAATGCACTGGAATATCTTCTTAATCGGGGTGTCACGCAACAAAGTATTGAAGAATTTGCACTTGGTTATGCACCTGACCAGTGGCGCTATGTTACTGATACCTTAAAAAAAATGAATATTGTGCTTGATACGGCTGTTAAAACAGGAAATATCAATAAAGTTGTAAAAAACGGTGAAATCCATTACTACGACAGGTTCAGGGGCAGGGTAATATTCCCAATTTTTGGTCAAAAAAATGAAATTATTGGCTTTGGTGGTAGAATTATTGCACAGGGCGATCCAAAGTACCTTAATTCACCTGAATCGCCTGTATTTCAAAAGCGGAATATTCTTTACGGATTGAATAAATCACGCCAACACATTGCAGAACTTGGCCGGGCTATAGTGGTTGAAGGCTATTTAGATGTCATTGGCGTGTATCAGGCAGGAATTCAAAATGTTGTGGCACCTCTGGGGACTGCGTTAACCCTTGAACAATTGCAACTACTTTCGCGATTATGCACTGAGGTGGTCATTGTATTTGATGCTGACTCGGCAGGGATAAAGGCGTCGCTGCGTTCCCTTGACGTTGCTCAAAATTTGAATATTGATATACGTATTGCACAGTTGCCCGAGCTTGATCCGTTTGATTTTGTTAAAAAGCATGGAATGCGGGAGTTTATGGCAATTGTTGACAGTGCGTTAAAACCGGTTGATTTTCGTATTGAAAGAGTGATACAGGAGCAAAAGGGAAGGCAGGTTGATATACTTAAGCATATTTTACCTATACTTCGTGATATATCTTCGGAAGTAGAGCGGCAAACGTACTTTAAAAAGCTGTCAACCATGTTCCAGATTCCAGAACAGGCCATACGTGCAGATTATGAACGTTTTGTAAAGGGACACAAATTAAATGGGAGGGCGATAGTTACCGAAAATTCATCACTGGATTTTTATGCAAAAAGCCAGCGTGAACTGGTGCTTCTTTTATGCAATTATCCGGAATTAATAGAACATGCGGTGGTTGACTGTTCACCTTCACAATTTACCGATGATGTGGCAAAGAATATTTACCAGGTTATTATCGACCTGTATGAAAGAAATGAACCTATTACATTAGAGAAGCTCTTTGATTTTTATCCAGAAGGCCAGGAGGCAAAGTTGCTTGCACAGGGTTTTTCAAAGCAGTTTGCATTTGAGGACCCTAAAATTGCGTATTCAGAAATACTATTAAATATGCGATTATATACTATCGACAAAAAAATTAATGAATTTGTAGAAAAAATTAGGAAGAATGAGCAAGAGAATACACAATATTATATGACCGAAATTGAGGTATTACGCCGCGAAAGAGAAAAATTAGCTTCGTATATCTACAATAAAAGCAGTGCAAAAATTTAATGGTATAATAAATTTTTAAATATTGAGGGTAGAGTTTATTATGGCAAAAGGTGATGTTCTTTTAGAAAGCATTCCAGAAGTTAAAAAACTTGTGGAATTGGGAAAAACCAATGGTGAGATTACCTATGATGAGCTTAACGATATTTTGCCCGATAAGATATTAAATTCTGATAAAATTGATGATATTTTTATCCTTCTTAATCAGCTGGGTATTGATGTTGTTGAAGAGCCCACACGCCGTGCTGAAGCAGTACCATTGAAAAAAGAAAAGTCTCATTCAAAGAAAGCTGCAGCACAAACTCAGGAAACAGCTATTTCTGATGACCCGATTCGGCTGTATTTAAAAGAAATTGGCAAGGTGTCACTTTTATCGGGTGATGAAGAAGTAAAATTAGCCAAGCGAATTGAAGAAGGCGAAATCCTGATTGAAAATGCTGTACTGGATTCCACCGTACTTTTAAATGAGCTTATTAAAAATCATTCAAAGGTTAAAAGCGGTAAGATAAAGCTTACTGATATATTGCGTATAAATAAACTCTACTACTTTTCTTCTTTTGACATGCATGATCTTGAAAAGCGCTATGAAGACAACATGAACGTGATAATAGCCGAAGACAAAAAAATAATGCAGTACCAGAATAAACTGAGGAAACTAACTGAAGATTCAAAAAAAGCACAGGAATTAAAAGAAAAAATAGCTGAATCACGTAAAATAATAAAAGATGCCCTGATTAATTTGCAGGTACACGAAAATGAAATAAATAAAACAGCACAGCGTATTTTATCCATGGTAACCAGGATAAAAGAAACGCGGCAGTTTTTTAGTAGTCTTGAGAATCAGTTTGGAAAATCGGTTAAAGAGTTGAAGCAGTATGGCCGTAAACTTGAGAAGAATGAAGATGTAAAAAAGATACTAAAAGAGCTCAAGGCCAAGACTAAAGATGAAATTCTTGAAATAGTGAAAGATATCAGAAACAATGAACGTAAAATACGCAGAATAGAACAGGAGGCTGGAGCAACCTGCGATGAGATCATGGAGTGGGGAACTCAGATTGAGATAGGGCATCGCAAAATTTCAATGGCAAAGAAAGAGCTTATTAATGCAAACTTACGCCTTGTTGTGTCCATTGCCAAGAAATATGCCAACAGAGGTATGCACTTTTTTGATCTTATACAGGAAGGCAATATTGGATTAATAAAAGCGGTTGATAAATTTGAGTACCGTAAAGGTTATAAATTTTCTACCTATGCTACATGGTGGATACGTCAGGCAATAACAAGGGCTATATCTGACCAGGCACGTACCATACGCATACCGGTGCACATGATTGAGCAGATTAATAAAGTAATGCGCGAAACTCGGCTTTTCCAGCAGGAATTTGGACGTGAACCAAGTCCAGAAGAACTTGCTGATAGATTAGGTTGGCCTGTGAGCAAAGTAAAAGGCGTGAAGAATGTAGCGCGCGAGCCAATATCGCTTGAAACACCAATTGGCGAAGAAGAAGATTCACTCCTTGGTGATTTTATTGAAGATAAAGAAGTTGATTCGCCGGTGAACACTGCTGCCTACCGGCTGCTCTCAGAACAGATAAATGCAGTATTAAGCACGTTGCCTGCGCGTGAGCAGAAGGTTATTCGTATGCGATTTGGGCTTGACGATGGGTATTCGCATACTCTTGAAGAAGTGGGATATGTATTTAAGGTAACTCGTGAGCGTATTAGGCAGATTGAAGCTAAGGCATTGCGTCGTCTACGTCATCCTACCCGTGCACGAAAATTAAAAGATTATCTTGACTATATGTAGCATTGAGTGTATAGTAGCAGCAAAAATGGGAGACTGTATCTCCCATTTTTTTTTACTGGGACTATTTTATTGTATTGCGTAAGTATTTCTATAAGGATACAGTATGCAGAGCACTACAGATGATACTATGACAAAAGCTATAACTGTGATAGGTGCAGGTTCATGGGGAACAGCTGTTGCCAATGTTATAGCTCATAATCACCCTGAGATAGTTGTAAGGATGTGGGCTTATGAAAAGGATGTAGTTCGTGCAATTAATACGCAACATATTAATAACATGTACCTGCCAGATGTGAAATTAGCTAGTAATATTATTGCATATAGTGATCTGAAAGAGTCGGTCAGAGGGACTGATGCAGTGATTATTGCAACCCCTTCAAAAGTTGTGTACGACATCTGTACTAGAATACGCCGCTATTTAAATGCACAGGTATATTGTGGCTATCTTTCTAAAGGATTTTGTAAAGTGGGATCAGGTATTTATACCATGTCGCAGACTATTGAGCTTGCAATCCCATTTTTGATCGACAAGGTATGTGCACTCTATGGTCCAAGCCACGCTGAAGAGGTGTGCAGGGAATTTCATACTGCACTGCATGTTGCAAGCAGGTCAAAAGCATCAATCAATTTTTTTATGAATCTGCTGTCTAACGAGTATCTAGAATGCATACCAACGGATGATATCATTGGTGTGGATTGTGGCAGTACCTTAAAAAATCCAGCAGCAATTGCAGCTGGGTTAATAAGCNACCTGCCGCAATGTGGTGATAACCTTTCAGGGGCATTGATTGCACAGGCGCATCTTGAGATGCTTGAGCTTGGTAAGTGTTTGGGCGCACAGGAAAAAACCATTATGGGGATAGCGGGATTGGGAGACTTGGTTGCGACAGCATTAAGCGATCACAGCCGTAACAGGCGTTTTGGCAGGGAAATTGCACAGCAGATAACCCATAAGGGTACTACGCTTGGTTTCTTTGATAAACTGTTATTACGCTTTAAGCCAGAGAATGTGCTGGAGAGAATGAGCAGGCGGATGCATTATCTTGTTGAAGGTGCCTATGCAATTGAGCCTATAATTGAGCTTGCAAATAAATATAAACTTACTATGCCAATATACCGTTCATTATATGATGTGCTTCTTAATAAGCGAGATCCATGGCTTCTCATAGAAACCATTAAGAATCCTGCAAAATATGAAATCCTTACGCGCCGTGCACGCATAAAAGCAAAGGAACGCAAGAAAGGCATTGAGCGCATGAGCGGTATGATATTTAAACAAATTGTGGTTGAAAAGCTCATGCAATTTTTTTGTAGCGGTAATATCAAAAATGAAATTTTACATCAGAAGCATGCGTACATGGAGTTATTGCAGAAACTGTCTGGCACTAAGGGGTATTTGTATGAGCTATCGCTCTACAATAATCTTAATGAATCAAATTATGAAGCGCAAATCAAAACTATCATTGAATTTTATTATGAAAGCATAAGCGACAGATATGTATATACATTTTCAGTACTTGTACTGAAGCTTGCACGGCTTTTCTTTTATCTTTATGGAATACTATATCGACGCCGCATTACAGAATTTTTTGAGGAGCGGATTTCGCTTACAGGCGATATCAAATATCTAAAAAAGATTGTGATGACTGCAAACCCAGTGTATTTTTGCAATGCCAAAGACATAGCAGATTCACTTTTTGTTGTGCTTGGGCTTATTAAATTTATTTCTATTCCTCTGCCGCGATTTTATGTTGACAGCCAGATTTTGGAAAATTCACTGCTGCGGTTTTTATTTAGGCTGTGTGGCGGGTACATTGTCAATACAATGAGACTTTCTTCAATTGTTTACAGGGAAACATTGCTGCAGTATATGTTAACTTGTGTTGAACATGGTATACCAGTGATGTATTCCAATCCTATGGCCAAGCAAGTGTTAAATGAATTATTCATCCAGGATGCGATTATTGAGGGACTGTGTGATTTGTTACAGAAAACAACAGAAGAGATTGCGATAATTCCTGTTGGAGTTGGTCATAAATACTATAATCCTGTGAAATATCCTGTTTCATTTTTGAAAATATTCAGGAATGTAACCAAAATACACATATCAAGGCCAATTATATTATCACATTTTTCGGCAAGCCCTACCTTAGGTGAGGATACAAAAATGATGTTAAAACTTAAACAACGCCATGATATTCCCGTATATCCTCATTATTTTGTGGCGTACGCCCTGCATACTCTTGGTGGTAATGCAAATACTCAAGCTATTAAACATGAAATTGACAGCGTATTAAAATTGCGAAATTTGAAGCACATCTATTCCCTTGAAGATGTAACAAACCACGGTATGGATTTCCTTACTTCAAATGGGTATGTTGTCCAAAGTGGAAAAACAGTATCAGTCAAGGATGATAAGAAAGAAGTGATAGAATATTTTGCCAGCTATATCGTTTGAAGACTTATACTTTATTTACCAGCTTTTGTAAAATTTCAAACACCTCATCTAATGAGTATGCAGCAAAAATACAACCGTTATTTCGGTCATCTATGGGCTGGTCAACAATCCTCCTGCTCCATCCTCCGGTGAATACACAGCAAATTATAGGTTTTCCATAGTGCCATGCATATGCAAGTTCTGTTAAGGTGCCGGCTTTGCCGCCTATAGCTATAACAACATCTGCCGAAAGCACATTCATGCTATTTCGGGCAAAACCTATGCCTGTAGGGATAACAATATCGCAATAAGGATTGGCGCCATGAAAGCTGTCAAATGGTAATATTCCTACCACAGTACCACCGTGCTCATGAGCACCCTTTGAAGCAGCTTCCATTACTCCTGTTCGTCCGCCAGTAATAAGCACCCATCCGTTTTTTGCTATAAATGCTCCTATTGCATACGCTATATCATTATGAAGTGTATCATCAGCTGAGCCTATAATGACAATCTGAGTTTTTTTCATGGTGACTATCGCTTGCTTAATGGAAGTGAAGTATCTGGATAATTGTTGGTATTATATCAGTTTCATGTTCAATAACTTTGTGAAAAATCTTTGATGGTATTGATATATCCTTATAGTTAAAATTCAATGATTTGACATTTTGCGTAGTATCAGGAGTGATACACAAATACAGATTCATGGATAGTGCAAAACTGTATTGGCCAAATGTTTCTATTAAAACATTTTTGATTAAACTTGAAACTTCATTAAGTGAGTGCAATCCAAAATGGCTTAATGTGCTAAATGGTGATATGAGATATATCCCGTATAGTGAACATGGTCCACGTGTCAACAACTTTGAGCAAACCTGGTGTATATATTTTAGTGTTATAGTAGGTACATCCAGCGAAATAATTTCCTCAACACTATAAGGGCTTGTAAAAACTTTTAGGTGAGCAGCAAATTTAAGAAAAGCATCTTTTGAAAAAAATGAAGATGAAGATACTGCTATAAACATTATAGCAAGGTTTTCTGTATAAAACAGTAGTGAGCTATGATAAGAGAAATTTTGCAATACATTCTGGTTTATCACATAGTCCATCACAAAGCGTGGTGGAGAAGAAAAATAAGTGCTTGTACATATAGCAAGCAGTGGCTGTACAAACGTTTGGGGGCCATGATACAGAGCAATAGTGGTTTTGTTTTCTTTTTTGGTATATACTGCGATTGCAGAAAATATTGAAAAATTTTTTGCATTATGAGTAGCAAGAACATTGAGGATATGATTTTCGTGCCGGGGTTGTTGTTGTGCTTGTTGCGCTTTTTCTTTAAATACAGTATATTTATGCAGCGCTTGGTTAAATGATATCTTACCTTCTGAAAAGGAAGCGATAGTTTGCTGAATTTCTTTTAATATTGTTGTATAATCATCTTTCATAATAATATTGTTTGTTGAGGCATAAGATCTATGCCTCAACATTTTGTTATATTCGTTGCTGATATTCACTCAATACATTTGATGCAATAACAAGTCGCTGAATTTCTGAAGTTCCTTCATATATTTCGGTAATTCGTGAATCCCGGTAAAATCTTTCTACTGGGTAATCTTTTATATACCCATATCCGCCAAAAATCTGTAATGCCTTATGGGTTACCCTGTGTGAAGTTTCCGAAGCAAAAAGTTTTGCCATTGCAGCATTTTTGGAATATCGCCTTCGATCAGGTCCGCTGCCAATGAGCATGGCCGCCTGATATGTCAAAAGCCGTGCTGCCTGGATTTCAGTAGCCATATCTGCAATCATCCATTGAATTGCCTGCTGCCGAGCTATTGGCTGATTGAATTGTACTCGTTCTAGTGCATATTTGACTGCAGCGTCAAATGCAGCTTGAGCAATCCCAAGCGCCTGTGCAGCAATGCCAACACGTCCGCCGTCCAGTGTATGCATGGCAATTTTAAAACCATCGCCCTTTTTACCTAAAATGTTTTCTTCGGGGATTTCACAGTTTTCAAATACAAGCTCAGTTGTTGAAGATGCACAAATGCCTAATTTGTCTTCGGTCTTGCCAACTGAAAAACCGGGAGTGCCTTTTTCAACAATGAACATACTGAGGCCTTTATGCCCTACACCTTTTTCTGTAACAGCCATCACTACAGCTACATTGGCAACTCCGCCATTTGTTATAAAATTTTTAGTACCATTGAGTACCCATTTGCCGTTTTTGAATTCTGCAGTAGTTTTTGTACCTGCTGCGTCAGAACCAGCACCTGGTTCGGTAATGCCAAAGCAGCCAATCCATTCACCAGAACATAATTTTGGCAGGTATTTCTTTTTTTGCTCTTCAGTGCCAAAATAATAAATAGGTGAAAGGCACAATGAATTATGGGCAGAAACGATAACACCGGTGGATGCACACCCTCGTGAAATTTCTTCAACAGCAATGGCGTAAGTGAGGTAATCCATACCCGAACCACCGTATTCTTCGGGGTATACTACGCCCATCATTCCCATTTCCCCTAATTTTTTTACATGTTCCCATGGAAATTCATGTGTGCGGTCATAGTGTTCAGCTTTTGGTGCAAGTTCGTTTTCCGCAAACTTCCTGCACATATCTTTGACCATCTGTTGTTCTTCAGATAAATTAAAATCCATACGCCGATCTCCTTGTTATATATGTATTAATGTATGCGTGTACTATCGTGCCAAAAACAGATTGATTTTGTCAAGGCAATAACAATATGTAATTATAATGGCCATGGATTTTTTATGTTGAAAAAAAGGCAGGCACATACTACAAATGGTTACAGCATATATATGGCGATAGTTACTGATAAGGGATGAACTGTATGATAAAAAGAATATTGATGGCTTCAGCATGTAGTATGCTGCTTACATGTGGATATTTCAGAGTGACCGATCTTTCTTCAAGCAAGGTATGTGCAATTCCATCAGGTGCTACATTAAGTGCGGTAAGTATTAATTATAATGAATCAGGCCTACTTGATATGAGTTTTGGAGTGGTGCTTTCGGATGATAGGGTATACGTAAAGGATAACATACAAAAGAAAGTACTTGTATTTGACAGGGATGGTAAATGCCTGATAGCTATTGGCAATGTAAGTACAATGGCAGATGGTAAGGAAGTAAAAAAAACACAGGTTAAGTTTGATATAATAGGCACTATGGTGGTTGACGCAGATGATAATCTATATGTTCAAAACAGATTAGCTTCGGTACAGCGCATAGATGCAGCAGGAACACAGATTGACATGTCACCATCTTTTATACTGGTATTTGATCCTGAAGGCAAACTGCAATATACAATAGGCCAAACCGGCATGCCAACAGTGCCTTTTTATTATATTGAGCATCTGGAAATTGATAAAAAGGATAGGCTTTTTGTCATAGCACGCACGTATGATATATGGAGCGTGTACCGGTTTGATAAACGACAGCGGGATTACTACATGACCTTCACTAGAAATTATTTTACTGATACTATTGATGCTACCACATCGTATACTGGCAAAATTGAAAATATACGGATATTGCATAGTGGTGAAAGCTTTATACTTAGTGTTGCCTATTATCATAATACAAGATTTAAGTACAGAAAATTATTCCAATACGATATTAAAGATTCCCGGCATGTTGAATTGCTCAAAATATCTGAACCAAAGAATGAGTTGTTTACAGTTACACAGAACAAATATATCTATGTATGGAATGTGGAAGACCCCAATGAAGTGAAGTTTATGCTATACAGCTTTGATGGAACAATAATAGGGAATGTACGGTGTAAATTTCCACAACAGGCATTGTTTTCGGATATTGATATTACCAGTGAAGGTAAGTTGTATTCATACCATGCGTACTCAACAGGATTAGAAGTGTATGAATGGAAATAACGCATGAAAGTAGTCACAGCACAGCAGATGCAAGAGATTGACCGCCTCACCATACAACACTATGGTATACCAGGTGAGGTGTTGATGGCACTGGCAGGAAAGTCGGTTGCTGAATATATATTGAATAACGTTAATCCTGAGTCTGTTGCAGTGTTCTGTGGGGTTGGGAATAATGGCGGCGATGGCTTTGTAGCAGCCTATTTGCTTTCGCAACACAAACCAGTTGAAGTATTTGTATTGGGTAATATCGATAAGCTTACACCATCTTCAAAGATATACTATGATGTATGTAAGCAAGCAGGTATTCAGTGCATTTTGCTGTCACCGGACTCATTGCATGCAATTGACATAAAACAATACCACCTTATTGTTGATGCACTCACTGGCACTGGATTTTCAGGACAGCCAAAAGGTGTATTGCAGCAGGTTATTAATTTCATCAATCAAAGTGGCAGGCAGGTGGTTGCCATAGATATGCCAAGCGGCCTGCCTGCAGATGGGCCTATTGAATCAGATGTAATTGTCAATGCGCACACTACCATAACAATGGGATTACCAAAGGTTAATCTTGTCACCTATCCGGGAAAGCACTATGCTGGCAACATCGTTGTTGCTGATATTGGATTTCCTGCAAAACTTTTAACAGCAGCAAGCATTTCACGGCAATTAATTGACAAGGAGTTTTTTAACAGTAACTATCGCCCCAATACTTTTTATGATTTGCATAAGGGAACAAATGGACACCTTTTATGCATTGGTGGGTTTAATGGTATGGAAGGTGCAATTATGCTGTGCGCTGAGGCAGCGTTTGCCAGCGGTATAGGGCTGGTGAGAGTAGTTACAACTGCGCAGGCTCGTTCAATTATTGCTGGGAAAATAAAAGAAGCCATTACACAAAGCATTGACATAAGATATGATGGCAAACCATTTTCTTTAGATATGTATGGCAGTGCAGAATTTGAGAAAACATGTAACAGAATAAAAGATGAGCTTGAATCAATAGTGCCAAGCGCAAGGCCCACTGCGTGCGTAATTGGCCCGGGTATGGGAAGAAACATTGCTGCCGCTGCCACGTTTGTAGCTTACTGTGCTGTTGCTTTTGAAAATAATATTCCCACAATCATTGATGGTGATGGGCTCTATTTTGTGGCGCAGCTGTGGCAACAAATAAAACTTCCCCAACGCTGCATTGTTACTCCGCATTTCAAAGAAGCTGCCCGCATTATAAAAAAGCCTGTTGAAGAAATAATAAAAAACAGGGTGGATAGTGCAGAACAGATAGCGCAACAATTAAAGAGCGTAGTGGTATTGAAAGGGCCGGCAACCATAGTAGCAAGTGAGCACACTACTGCAATCAACACCACTGGCAATCCTGCTCTTGCTACAGGTGGTTCAGGAGATGTGCTTGCTGGTTGTATTGGATCTTTCCTTTCAAAAGGCTATGATGCATTTGTTGCAGCATCCTTGGGTGTTTACATTCACGGAAAGGCTGCTGATATCTACTGTGCTGAAAACTGTAGCAGCATAATGAAGGCAGGTGACATTGTAGAGTATATAAGAAAAGCTTTGAAGTGCTGATAGAGTGCTTTTGTAACAGTTTGAGTATTTTTCGTCTTTTGAATTCAATCTCACAGATGTTACTGCTATATGTTGTAAACCTGCTACCGTGTACCAATATTATAAAAAAATTGTTATTTTGTTTCAACACGTTGTCAATATAAATATTCATCACCGTGCGCTCATTACAAACACATCTTCAAGTGTGGGGAGTATTGGTTCAAGCGTGACATCATGTATGTTGTGTGAACGCAGCAAGTTTTTTATCATTGAAAAATTTTTAAACTTTTTTGCAAGCACCACATGCAGATCAGCGCCAAAGAGGGCAACCTCAATTACAAAATCGGCTTTATTTAATACATTATACGCCTTAAGATAACTTTGGGTTGTAATTTTAACAATTGTATATGGTAAATTTTCCTTTAGACTTTGTGGTGTATCAAGAGCAATAATCTTACCAGCAATAATCAGCGCTATGCGATTGCAGTGTTCTGCTTCATCCATATAATGTGTGGTAACAAATATTGTTTTGCCTTCCTTTGCCAAAGTGTAAATCTCATCCCAAAAAATGCGACGCATGAGCGGGTCAACTCCCGATGTTGGCTCATCTAAAAATAAAATCTGCGGATCATGAATGAGCGCCGAGCCCAAAGCTAATCGCTGCTTAATGCCTAAAGGGAGGGTTTTAACCAGTGTATTCTTGAGGCCTTTAATATTAACCAGTTCATAAATAACATCCATACGCTGTTTCAGTTTTTTATTCTTAAGCCCATAAACAGTACCGTAAAATTCTAAGTTTTCCTCAATTGTCAGGTCTTCGTAAAGGGAAAATTTTTGTGACATATATCCAATGATTGTTTTAATCTCCCATTGCTGTGCAATGATATCAAATCCTCCCACTGTCCCTTTTCCCTGGTCAGGGCGCAATAATCCGCAGAGCATTTTAATGGTAGTACTTTTACCTGCACCATTTGGCCCCAGTAAGCCAAATATTTCTCCTTTTGCAACAGAAAAACTTACCGAATCAACTGCTGTGAAATCGCCAAAGCGTTTAGTGAGATTTTCAACTATTACTGTATCCATATCACAATGACCTTTTACCAAATTGCCATACACTTATTTTGAGTATTGCAGCGCCCATAATGACAAGAATTACCATATTGTGCCACAGGTAGGTAAAGCCTATTCCTTTTAAAAAGACACCTCTGACTATCTCCACAAAATAGCGCATTGGATTAAAGTATGTGATAAGCTGGAAGAAAACAGGCATAGAATATATTGGGAAGATAACTCCTGAAAGAAGTATAGCCGGCACAAAAAACATAAATGATGATAGCATTGCCTGTTGCTGAGTTGAAGAAACAGTTGATATGAATAACCCTATAGCAAGAGTAGAAATGATATAGATTGCACCGCACAACAGTAGAAAAATAAAGCTTCCTCTGAAAGGGATCCCAAACCAGAAAATTGCAATAGATGTGATGATGAAAATATCAACAAATGCGATAATGGCAAAGGGCACCAGTTTGCCAATGATGTATTCATTGGGCGTAAGTGGCGACACTCTGATCTGTTCAATGGTTCCCGCTTCACGCTCCTTTACTATTGACATTGCAGTAAGAAGAATAGTTATCAAGGAGATAAGCATCGCTATCACACCGGGGAGATAAAAATTAATGCTTTTTAGATCTTGATTAAACCAGTAGCGTGGTACAAGCTCAATTGCACCCTGTGAAATTCCAGATTTTGCCTGCTGTGCAATTTTCATCTTAATTGTAGTGATAAAGCGTTCCTGCATATACTGTAAAGTCAGTGAATTAATGTAGGATTGAATAACTGAAGCTCTGCTTGAATCGGTGCCATCAAGGATGACCTGCAGCCAAACTGGTTTACCCGCTTTTATGTTTTTTGCAAAATTTTCCGGTATTTCAAGATAAAAATCAATATTACCTTTCTCAATAAGCTGTATGGCTTGCTTTGGTGAATCAATAAAAGCGTGCATTACAAAATAGGGCGAGGCAACAAACTGCTGTAAAAACTCTCTGCTTGTAGAAGTACGATCACGGTCAAAGACAGCAAAGGATACATTCTTAACATCGGTATTTACCGCATAGCCAAATACCAGTGTCATAAGAATTGGTGGTACGATCATAATTGCCCTCAGTTTAGGATCTCGCAACACAAGGGCAAACTCTTTCTTTACCATAATCTTGATATTATTCAGCGATAGCTTCATAGTAATTATCCTGCATAACGTAAATTTATTTTTTTGATGGCAACAAGAATCATAACAAGTGCAAACACTGCCATAAAGATAATCTGTGTGGAAAGAAGTGTTGCAGCCAATCCTTTAAGGGCAATGCCTTTAATAAGTGAAATCATGTAACGTGCGGGTATAATATACGTTATAGCTTGCAAAACAATGGGCATATTTTTAATTGGGAATATAAAACCAGACAAAAGTATTGTAGGTAGATATGTTGCAATCATTGCCACCTGAATGGAAAGCACCTGTATGCGTGTTGCTGAAGAAATAACCAATCCAAAGGTGCAAGTGCCTATTAAAAATAGCACTGAAACAAGCAACAGTTCTGTGAAACTGCCACGGATGGGAATAGCAAACACAAAGTACCCTACCAGATATGTGATAACCACATCAAATATACCAATAAAAATATAAGGAATGAGTTTGCCAGCAATAACCTCACGGGAGCGTACTGGTGTTGTGATAAGACTTTCCATGGTACCACGCTCCCACTCGCGACTTATAGTAAGAGAAGTGATAAGAGCACTGATGATAGCAAGTACAATAACTATTATGCCAGGCACTACAAAATTTTTGCTTTGCAGCTCCTCATTATACCATACTCTGCTTTCAATGCTTACAGGCATTTGTAGTGTACCCAAACCTGTGCGGTTTAAGCGGTTTTTCTGCCATTCAAAGTTATATTGCGATACGATAGCAGTAAAATATGCTGATGCGATAGTAGCCGACATTGAATCTGAGGCATCAAGCAAAAGTTGTAGTTTTGAAATGCTCCCACTTTTGGTGTTTTCAGTAAAATTGTAGGGTATAACCAGTGCTGCCACGGCTTTTCCGCTGTTAATGGCTACATCAATGTCATGGTATGTGGTTACATACCCTTTACAGGATAGATATTCGCTGTGCATAAACATTTGAGCAAATTGCCGTGTAAAAGGTGTTCTGTCCTGGTCATAAATGACAAAGGTAACATTTTTTACATCCATATTCAATGCATACCCAAATATGAGTACTAAAAACGCAGGAGTGAAAAGTGAAAGGATAAGGC
>JAOAIH010000071.1:0-11137 GCA_026414805.1 Spirochaetota bacterium
AAGCAGGTAAAGTAAAAAGCCCGTTTGAGAGTTATTTTGGTGGCTCTAAGGCATATTTTGACAGTAACTATCGCCCACATTTAAAAATTACACTACACCAGTATTTCCTGCAATTGGGTGATACTTTAGAAGAATGCTGTCAAAGACTTTGTGCATACTGTAGGGGTGAACTTTTGCTCTGACCCCTATAAAAAAGCTATTGACACAATTTATACATTCTACAACGAATAATGTTATATCCTAAAAATTTAATGAGGACATAGTATGGGTGTATTACAAGCAGCTATAGCTGCAAAAGATGCTTCTATCTATCTTGCAGCTGTACCAACAAATATTAAAAATAATGCATTACAGACAATAGCACATGAATTAAAAAATAACACTGAAGCAATTATAAGGGCTAATGCTGTAGATATACAGCGAAGTACTGAGGAAAACCTGCCTTCACCATTGTTAAAACGTCTAAGATTTGATGAGACTAAAATTAATGAGGTCATTGCCGGTATAGAAAGCCTTATAAATCTTCCCGACCCTGTTGGCAATACCTTGCTTTCCACAGAGCTTGATGTTGCTCTGACACTCTACAAAGTAAGTTGCCCAATTGGTGTCATTGGTGTAATATTTGAATCCCGCCCTGACGCGCTGGTGCAAATTTCAACACTTTGCTTAAAAAGCGGCAATGCAGTGCTCTTAAAAGGTGGCAGTGAAGCAAAAGAAACCAATAAAATCCTTGCCAGTATAATTTATAATGCAGGTGTCAGAGCTGGCATACCACAAAACTGGCTTTCACTGCTTGAAACACGTGAAGATGTAACTGCGATGCTTAAAATGGACGATTACATTGATCTCATTATCCCTCGCGGTTCTAATGCATTCGTAAAATATATAATGGATAACTCACGCATACCGGTGCTGGGACATGCAGATGGTATCTGTCATTGCTACGTTGACAAAGATGCGGATATCGATATGGCTGTAAAAGTAGTAACAGATGCTAAGGTGCAGTATGTTGCAGTGTGTAATGCTACTGAGACATTGCTGGTACACAGAGCTATCGCCAATAAATTTTTGCCGTTGATTGAAATTGAACTTAAAAAATATAATGTTGAGTTAGTGGGGTGTCCCGAAACTCAGAAGATAATCAACGTAAACCCTGCAACCGAGGATGACTGGAAAACTGAATATCTTGATTACAAACTTTCAATTAAAGTTGTTGATGATGTTGACGATGCAATATCCCACATAAACAAATACGGCTCAAAGCACACAGATAGTATCATTACCGGCAACAGGGATACGGCAAAGAAATTCCTGGATTTGGTAGACTCAGGGAATGTGTTCTGGAACTGCTCAACACGCTTCAGTGATGGCTTTAGATACGGATTTGGTGCTGAAGTTGGTATAAGCACATCTAAAATCCATGCACGAGGACCAGTTGGCCTTGATGGACTTGTAATCTATAAGTATAAATTGATTGGTAATGGCCATATTGTTGACGATTTTGCCAAGGGGAAACGAAAATTCACACACAAAAAGTTAAATACCCAGTGCCCATTGTAACAACACATCACACTTCTTCTTTAACTTTTACAAGAAGATCTCTACCCATGTGCGATAGCTCCTGCGATGTGTTACTGATATCCTCTGCCACTGCCATATTATTCTGAATCAGAGTATTGATACTTGCAATAGAATTGGATATTTCGGCAATAATTTCATTATGTCGATTGGTATCTTCGGCAATTTGTTGTGACAATGTTTGTGAACTGGCAACTTGATTCTGAATTGCTTCTTTAATCTTTTCCTGATTGTCAATGTGTGTAAAGATATCCTGCATACCATTGCGTACAGTATTTAACGTGGTAACAATTTCCTGAAATAAATTAATAATTGTTGCAACACCATTATTGGTAGTTTCTACACTGTGAATATTGGATTGTATATTAACATTAATTTCTTTCAGGCTCATAACCGATTGCTCAGATAGCTTGTTGACCTCATCAGCAACCACTGCAAATCCTCTTCCTGCCTCACCTGCGCGTGCAGCTTCAATTGATGCGTTTAATGCAAGCAATTGAATTTTATCAAATATATCCTGCAAAATGTTCATGATTGATGTAAGCCTGCCAGAGCTTTCAAGCAATGTTTGTGCATTATGGTTAACCACCTGTATAGCCTGTTCACCTTTTTGAGTAATAGATAATATTGAGGTAAATGCATTTGATATTTCAACCGAACGGTTTTTCAATACATCAATCTCATGAGCCAGTGAATCAATTGTGTCAAAAAGAGTTTTCAATCCAGTATGTTGCCTTCCAACATTTTGGTTTACATTCCCAAATCCATTGGATACTTCCTGTGTAGAAGCTGTAATCTCTTCAACTGCAGAAGCTTGGTCCTGTATATTTTGTAAAAAGTCTTTCAATTTGCTTGAAATGAGCTCTGACACTGAAATCATCTTATTTGATATATTTTCAATTATGCCGTGCAGGTTTTTCATTACATCTATCTGCTGTACTGTTTTGTTTTTTTCCTCATCAAGGGATGCTATGACCTTATTAAATGATGTTATCGTCATCATAACAATAAGGTACGAAAGTGTAAGGGCTGCGGAACTGTCAATTAATCCTATTTTCAAAGCTTCTGCAATTTTTCCTTCTACTTGATCTGCATGTATTAAATAAAACCCAAACAATGCTATCATATATGCACCATATATAATAGAGGCAATCAATTTCGTAGAAAAAGCAGAAGCAAATAACATTGTTGCAAACATAAAATAGACCATTGTCACAAAACCAACGTGAGCAGCTTTAGTAAATAATCCCACTAAAACTACCAGAGAACATAGGATTACTAGAATATTTGATGCTAATTGCAATTTACCCTTTTTAATGTAATACATCGTAATTATTGACACTATCGTAGCAGGTACTGCGGATTGCAAAAACCCTACTCCACGCTCAACACTTATAAATATAAATGACAGTAAAACTCCAATATTAAGTAATATAATGACTGTTAATGCAAATACAAAAACCAGGAATGCTTTCCTGCGTGTCAAAAAATCACTTTTTTCATATTTTGAAAAAAAGAACTGTGAAAACCCTGACATATCCTCACCTCAAATATTATTGTAGTTATTTTTTTCTTCTTTAAGCAATAACAGTAAATAAAAACTTAGTCAATTATTATTTTACCCAGATAACATTACTCAGATGTGACAACTGCAAACCGCTCAGACTTATCAAACATGCTAAAAAACTTTATCAATGACATTTTACTTCCACTCAACTTTACATCATTATCAAAAAGTATTTTATTTTTGGCGATAGCTCCAGTAATAAGCTTAATAAATGTAGTATAGGGAATGTGTATATCAGCATCATGTTTTTCTATCACACCCTCTGAATAATATAACACTGAATTTCGTACAAAAAGTGAATATAATTTTTTCTTGTCGCTAAAATAGATAGCAATAGTAATATTGCTGTTTTGTGCTTTATGGGGATTGAGATTAACTGCCATGCTGTCAAAGAGTTTCTCTGGAGGAAGATGTCTTAGCATGTCACACCCCTTATGCATTAAAGATGTTTTCTTTTGTATGCCTTCTGTAAGCTCCTGTGCCCCCTTGAGATATACATTGCGCCATACACCCGATTCAGCGTGATATGCAAGCTGTGTATATGTTTTTGCAAGCAATCGGCGTGCATTGGTATTACCTGGTTGAGCCATGACTACGTGATTTAAAACTTCAGCTACCCACAGGTAATCTCCTTTATTATATGATGCTTGAGCTTTTTCTAATATTGCTCTGACACCACCCATAAAGTGCACATATCGCTTGGCTCTTTCAATATCCGGCAACTGATTGAGATATGCAGGATTTCCATTATACCACCCTAAATACATCTGGTAGACAGCCTTCACGTTTTGTTGCAGCACCCCATAAAACTGACGGTTGGGTATAAATTGCGATAGAGACTGTGGAAGTTGTAATTCATGTGCAATCTTTTCAGGAGTATATCCTTTATTGGCAAGCCTGATTGTCTGGTCATGAATAAATTTATACATGTCAGCCTGCTTTATTAGGAATTCCCTAATCCGCTTATTGCCATACATAGGCCAATGATGCGTAAAAAAACACACCTCCACATCAGGAAAAAGCTGCACTGATTCATTTATGTATTTACTCCATTTATACGCATCACGCACCTTTGTTCCACGCACTGTATACAGATTATGCATGGTGCGGCTTGCAATCTCAGCAGGGCAAAAAGCTTTTATTGAAGGAATATACACTGTCATCTCTGCAGGGGCTTCTGTATCAGGAGCATACTGAAAGATACACTCAACACCATCAATTACTATCCTAGTAGGAGTTGTATCAACAGTAACTGTCGGCTCCACTATACTGTATGACCCTTGTGGCACTGTTTTGCCAATACCACTATCTATCTGCCCTTGTGGTGAAACCGGCAAATCCTGTCCAAATTGGTATTCAGCTCTTCGCGCCATTGCATTGGCAAGGAGTATATTTTCACTAAACGCTTCTTCCATAAAGCCATTTGGTGCTATCACTTGTATGTGATTACTTTTTAATTCTTTTTCAGTAATCACCCCTAACACGCCGCCGAAGTGGTCTATATGGCTATGCGTAAAAATAATAGCTTTAATTGGTTTTTGTTTATGTATATGTGTTTTGAAAAAATCAAAGGCAGCTTTGGCTGTCTCCTTTGTGGTTAAAGTATCCACAACAATCCATCCCGTCTTCCCTTCAATAATTGTCATATTTGCAATGTCAAAACCACGAAGCTGATATACACCGTGAACAACCTCATATAATCCTGGCTTAGCGTTGAGCTTGGCCATCTCCCACAGAAGGGGGTGTGCAGTTTGCGGCGTTTTATGTTGTAAAAACGAATATGCTGTCATATCCCATACTACATTGCCATTGTTATCTTTTATTAAAAGATTTTTTGCCTCTGCAATCAATCCATGCGATGCTTCTGTTTTATCTATCTCATCAAACTGCAATGAAATACTCTGATTTGCCTTTTTTGTATAATCTGAAACCTCATCTATTTGAACATGTTGATTACACGATATTACAAATACAAACATAAGAATACAAAGTAATCTATGTCTCATTGTAGTACCCCCTAATTTGAGATTTACATAAAATCTCATCAAGGATTTAAAATAGTTTCTATATAAATTACGACTACCGACGTTTATTACGATTCACACTATTATAGATGCAACACCACATGTTCTCATTAATATTCATTGAACTTGAAAAAACCTTGTATTAAATTACCCCAAAGCAAATAACTCTTTTAATCTCCTACAACATATTCTTTTTATTGTCAACAAATTAGCTATAAAATGATTGGTTGTTCAATCAAATATTTATTGACAACAAAACCAATACCTTGCTATACTGCATTGATATTTTAAACAACAGGGGGCCTATATGAGCACACTATGTAGTATTATTTTAATTGTTACTGGAATCATTGCACTATTTCTCCTTTTAAACGTGATTAATATTATACAGGCAGGGAGCAAAAAACCTCACAATCGCAGTATGGAAGATATCATTGGTAAAAATCCCGCTCACGCCACGTATGATGATATTGAAAAACTTTCACGTAAAGAAAAAATGCAGGTTTTCATTGCTGCTTCAACACCTAAATTTACTGAACTCAACGGTGAGTACAAAGCCCTGTTGCTGAGTGGTGGTATATTAGGAAAATCTTCGGAATTATTTACACATCACGTATTCCCTACAGGGGGCATTACTCTACATACTAAATGGGTTGGGAAGGCATTTAAGCCTTTAAGCGATAGCTCCGGTATAGGGTACAACATTTTTGAAGAAAAAACCAAAACCGGCACAAAAATCCTACGACTCCGTAAAATAGAAACTTCAATTGGCCTATCAAAAATTGCTAAAGATGGCAAAGATTCATTTCACATAGATTACAGTAAATATAATAAAGGCACTGTTCACTCCATGCGCGATGAAATCCGTAAAATCAACGATAATTTATACATAGGAATGGGATACATGGGATTAGGTGGTGGATCGGCCAACCCGGCTCCTTTTGTGCTTGTAGGCAAGCCTTCTTCGTGGGTTGGCCCGGATGATGAATGATTATTTCTTATCCTAAATTTTGTACTTACGTTCCTGGGTTTGTTCATTTGCTGTCCACATACCTACCATTTTATTGAGTATATCCATTGCGTGGACCGGTAGCAGTAATTTAGTAAGTGGTGTTAAAAAGTTAACCTGGAAATTGGGGACTGCTACTACCGCTTTGTTTTTCTTTATAGCCTTTACTACCCGCGTTGTCACATCTTCAGTTTTAAGTATTTTTGTCCCAGCAACTTCTTTGAACCCTGCAAACATCCCTGTTGCAACCGTGTAAGGGCACACCATTGTTACTCCTACATTGTATTTATATTTTTTCATTTCCTGGCGTAGCGCATCAGAAAATCCTACTACAGCAAACTTTGTTGCACAGTAAATTGAGATATCAGGTAATGCCAACATCCCTCCCGCTGACGCAAAGTTAACAACATGTGCCCATGGTTTGGTTATCATATCTGGCATAAACGCCTTACACATCCAGAATATTGACATCAGGTTCACGTTTACCATCCATTCAATCGCTTTATCATCAAGATGTAAAAAGTCTCCAACTTTTACAACACCAGCATTATTAACTAGTATCGTGACATCACCCATTTCCTTTTTCACTTTTTTTTGTAGTTTATACACGGCATCACGATTAGAAACATCACATATATATGCCCTGCAATCCCCTTTTGCCTGAAACTCCTTTACAACTTTTGTTAATTCTTTTTCATTAATATCCACCATAGCTACTCTACAGCCTTCATTTAACAGCAATTCAGACAGGCTTCTGCCCATGCCCATAGCTGCACCGGTAACCAGTGCCAGCTGACCTTTTAATGATTTCATATAATGCCTCCTCAATAATTTTACACGATGGTTCATTATATAATAACTAGCGCCAAAAAAATCAACTATTTTTTGGACGTCCAACCAAATTTTATTTGATTTATATTTTAGAGCTGAAACAAATCCATTAAATTATGTATGACTTTAAAAGTCTTTTGATACAAAATGAACTATTTAGTATTTCAAATGCCCTAATTTTTTTGCTTTTCGAATTATTTCTGGATGCGGTCCCCAATAAAATTGGCAACATATTACATTTTCTTCACGATAAAAGCAAAAGGTATACCCATTGTGCCGATAGTTATCGGTATAATCATTGTCTCGCATTTTATCTAAAACTTTCAAAAATTCATCCAATACATTTTCCAAACAAAAAGCTATTATCTTAGCCAAAGACATCTTCCATACCTTTTTAACGTCCATAAAAAATTCATACTCATCTTCATATAAGACCACATGCAATCGTTTCCAGCTTGTTCCTTTCGGACGATATGAAAGCTGTTGGAAAGATTTAGCTTCAACCCTTTCCCATTGAGCTGCAAAGCTAATAAGAGAAGAGATAAATGTTCTCAATGACATATTATATCGTTGGGCATGCAATCGAAGTAATTCCAAATGCTCAAGCGAAATACATGTTGTTGTCTCAATATTCACAGTATCCTCCCAAAGTATGTATTTTATATTTATGGTATGTTTATTTTGATTATGTACAAATTATGCAAGACATTTATTATGTATTTGCAGCATTATAGAAACAAAAAATATCATTTAGCTGATAAATATTTATTATAAAAATCCACAACTTTTTTTTCAGCCTCTTGTGGATTTGATTGCCATGCACGCGCATGTTTATTGCAATGTGCTGTCCACATACTTTTTGGTTCTTTTGCCTTTGCATAAATACGCTGTCCATGATGATATGCAATGTAATCATCATTGTCACAATGTATTATAAATACAGGACGGGGTGAAATTGCAGCTATATAATCTTCAGGATTTATTGTATTGGCATCTGCTCTCAGTCGCATGCTATATACCCACATCACTGCATTGATTATTGGGAAGCGAGGTAATCCAAAATCACGTTGTGCTATTTCAGCAAGCAAATCACCTAAATTAGCAAAAGCTGCTTCAAACACTCCTGCTGTAATACGGTTATCCTTTGCCATTGCCTGGATTGCAGTTGATGCGCCCATGGAAACGCCAAACACTCCAATATTTGTAAAACCCTTTGATTGCAAAAAATTAACTGCAGCAATCACATCATCCTTTTCATAATATCCCATTCCTGTTTTAGCTTTATCGCTTTTACCGTGGTTGCGAAGATCAAATAATAATAGATTAAAACCAGCGCTGTGTAATGCTTTAACCCACCGTAACCCCTCGCGCCTATCTGCAGTAATACCATGTACCATAATAATTGCTTTTTTTAAATTCCCTGGAATAAACCATCCTCGTAATGTCAAATCTTCATTATTTTTAAATTCAATATCCTGATATGCTATACCTATCTCTTCTATACCTTTGCAGTATACAAAATGGTCAACCTGGCAAGTGTAAGGTTTTGGTGCAATAAGCTGATTTGAAAAATGCCACGCAACACCAAAAATTATTGCACACAAAATTGCAATGATAATAACTAAAACTGTTACTATTTTCTTTACCATATACATTTCCTCCAAAAAGTTTTATTGTATCATTCCCTACGAGCTACCCAACTTTGTTTTATACACTTCTTATTTTAAATACTTTATTACTTAAATCTCATATAATTCCACAACACATACCTGACTTTTACTTTGGACTCACCCAATTAACTTGCTTCATGGTCATCAATTATTACGTAATAAATTATACTTTAAAAGGTGTTTAGTTACCATCAAACAATCTCAATAAGTAAAGCTAATAGCTTCTTTTAATTTAACTACTTCTTTATGGAGCTAATAATCTTAGCAACATTATAGAATCGAAAACGATATAATACAAGTATTTTTTTAAGCAACCCTTTACTGATTGGTTACTATCGCCACATAAAAAAATGGTTGATTTGAATACATTTATATCCTATAGTCGATATCGATAATATAGGTTATGATTATTATCAGGAGAACCACCATGTGGGAATTTACACCAACCAATGTTCACTGGATCGATATAGTGTTAATAATATGCTATCTGGCAGGAATGACCATTTTTGGATTTTACTATAAAACACATATCAAAACTGCTAAAGATTATTTTTTAGCCAACAGGTCACTCCCATGGTGGGTGATAGGACTGTCTATTATTGGTACTAACATTGGCTCCAACGACTACATTGGTGCATCAGGCAACGCATACAGTATTGGAATAGCTCAGGCAAACTTTGAATGGATAGGTGCAATTCCTGCAATGATATTATCGGCACTCATTTTTATTCCGTTTTTCTGGCGCGCTGGAGTGTACTCCATACCTGAGTATTTGGGCTTACGGTACAACAATGCAGTACGCTTTATTGCAGCTTGTGTGATGAGCATTTTTGCTGTTGTCATTGTTGGTGTATTTTTATGGGCAACTGCCATTATGCTCCAAACATATTTAGGTTGGCCGGTATGGTTTTCTATACTTGTGACAGCAACTGTTGTTGGCTTTTATACCATATCTGGTGGGCTTGGGGCAGTTGCTATCACCGATACTGTGCAAGCATTCATTATGTTCACCACCGCAATTATTGTTGCATTTATTGGGATTGAAAAAATTGGCGGATTTGACACGTTTATCGCAACACTTAAAACTAATTATCCTGATCATCTCAATGCATTTTTACCTGCAACCCACCCTACGTTCCCCTGGCCAGGCGTTATACTTGGTCTTGGCATTGTGCTTTCACCTGCTTACTGGTGCGCAAACCAGGCAATACTACAACGCACATTTGCAGCACGCACCGAGTGGGATGGGAAAGCATCCATGATTTTTGCTGCTTGCCTTAAAACGTTTGTACCATTGTTAATAGTTATGCCGGGACTACTTGCTCTGACCCTTGCAGGAAAAAGCATCACTCATCAGGACCAGGCACTCCCGTGGGTAATAAAAAACATATTGCCTGCCGGCATCTCGGGCCTTATGTTTGTTGCGTTCATTGCGGCACTGCAATCATCTATTGACTCTACTATGAATTCTACTTCGGTTATGATTGTACGTGACATTATAGGTGTTGCAAAGAAGAATGGCTTGAGTGATAAGGTTCAACTTAAGTTAGGCAAACTGTTTACATTTCTTATTCTCATTGTTGGAATTGCCTTTGCACCAATCACGGCGTACTTTCAGGGAATTTATGTGTATGTGCAGTATGCCCTATCGCTTTTTCAGGGGCCAATTTTTGCACTAATGATTTTTGGAATCCTTGACAAACGCATTACACCTGCCGCTGGCCTTTTTAGTTTATTATCAGGTTTAACAGTTGCAGCATTATTAGGCTGGGCCAGCTTAAATATGCTGTATATAGCATTTTTTTCATTTTTATATTCGGCGATAGCTCTCTACATTGTTTCACCGTTTACAAAAAAGAAATCAAATGATGAATTAAAAAACGTTGTGTACAGCAACGTTGTTGAGATCGAATAAGATAAAAGAGTGTACTTGTTAAGATTGATGGCATTATTAAATGTAACGAAAAGAGTAATAAGTCTATCTGATTATATCATTATCTTTCTGAGCACTAAATATGTCATTCTTAGCACTATTATGTCATTCTGAGCACTAATTATGTCATTCTGAGCGAAGCGAAGAATCTTAAGTTTACTTATTGTTGCATTAGTGCCATAACAAAGAATGCGATGCCAAATTCTAAATTTGGAGTAAAAATATGATAGAATTTCTTGAGTCACTTCCACTATGGTATGCAAAAATAGCAGCTATGATTATCTTTGGCTCTATGCTAGCGGTTGCATGGCTTCTTCCATTTGATTTCATCATGAAAGGTGCACCTGATACAAAACGCTGGAGAGATCTACGAATTTGGGCAACATTGCTCACTGTGATACAGTTTGTGATTTATTATATTTTCTAAATATTCTAATGTTTGTTTTGTTAGGCACCTGCTGAATAAAAGCGAACAACAGTTTTTTACCTTAAAATTTAGCTATAAATACATTAAATATAATTTTA
>JAOAIH010000071.1:11235-15374 GCA_026414805.1 Spirochaetota bacterium
TTTACATTATTTAAAAAATCCAAAAATAAATACAAATTATGGAATAATGCACATCTCAACTATCAAAGGTGATATGAATGTGCATATGTTTAAATAAAAAATTATATTAGGTGGCAAATTCAATAATGAAGTGCAACACACGATGAAAAAAATGTAGCCTCATAAGAAGGATATCCAATACAGTGATTGTTGATCCACAACAACACTTATGGAGGATAAGCTTTTATGAGGCTCTATACACAGCCAAAGAAGATAGGCACAAAGCTCATAAAAGATGGAAGGAGGCAAAACAAAGTAAAATAGAACGCATCTCTGAACTACAGACAAACATACTATCGTTACTGGCGCAGGGTTATTCAGCAGAGTTGATTGCATATATCCTTAAAACAGGAAGGGGAGTATAGATGTTCACACGAGACGATGTATCAATTGATATATAAAAGCATTTATAGTGGAAAGCACACGGGGTTACTAGATTTGCTCTTTTTCAAGAGGAAAAAGTGACAGAAGCGAATAAATGTATATAAAAAAAGACTCACTGAAATTACGAAAAAGCGTACGTGGCAGCGCCCAGAGGCAGCAGAGGAAAAACAAGAAATGGCTATGCAGCATAGCAACAAGGATTAAACGAACATAGAAAAAGACAGCATTGTTGTCATATGCCAAAAAATAAAAGTTTTGCACACTTGCTTGACAGATGATGATGTTCGTGCTATACAGGATGCAATAAATGTAAAACCAAGAAAATCACGAAATTTTAAAATCTCCCTATGATCTGCTACACCATCATCTAAATGTTGCACTTCAAACTTGAAGTTGAATATATATTCTTTTTCTAACTTCATTTTACAATATCAATCCCTTCATAAAAAAACCTACGATACCACCAATTATACCAAACAAAATTTTCCATATATTTTGTTTTAACCTATCATCTGCTTGAATTAAGCGAATTACAGTCATAGCATTTTCTAATGTTTGTAATTCCAATCGATATTTTTCAAATACTTTTGGCTCTTTATTTGGTAAAACTTCAGTAATTTTACTCTTAAGCACTAAAATTTCTTCAAGCAATTTTTTTATCTGCATTCTCCTACCGCTATTTGTTGCAATATCGTATATAAGTATCTTTTTATTTTCATTACACATAACTTACTCCCTTTAATTTATTTACATAATCTCGATTGTACCTCTTCATTATTGCATTCTAAAATACAAATTATTATGCAAAGTTTATTGAGCACAAACATCAACATAAAATTTATATACATCAGAAGGGGATTCTTCCATAAATTTAATAAAGCCCTGGTATACATCTATTTTCGATGTAACGTTCTGTCCATTTATCGGGTAAAGTGCAAGTTTCATTTCTTAAACATCCACTTATACAACTTAACCACCCACTTCAGTGGATAAATGTTCCCCGTTTTCCTTGCAATCTTTTCTAGCTTGACAGCAATTTTATACGTGTAAGAATTTTTTATTTTAACAAGCTCACTTCGGGTAAACTCAAGCTCAAATATATTTGGACACAACTCTCCAAATATTGAATAATCAAAAAATTCTTTCATTGTATAATTATATTTATTTTTATAATAATTTATTGGTCAAGTCAAAATTAGTGTGTAATCCTACCAGAATCATAAAAATTATCTACTTCACCAATGACTTTTCTTACTCTAGCGGTCATCTTGTTCCTGAAATAGTCCTGTTATCAATGCATAAACACTATATTCATTATATTGCACCTCCAATCTTTTAGGATAACACACATCATCACCACTCATCAACGCAATATATTTTCCCCGTGCATTTTTTATTGCAGTATTTGCTGCCGCACTTGGTCCCATATTTTCCTGATAAATATATCTTATACGTTTATCATCAAAACTTTTTATCATTTCTTCTGTTTTATCAGTAGAGCCATCATTGACTATAATTAGCTCAAAATCTTCAAAAGTCTGATCTAATAGTCTTTGTACAGCTTCAGCAATATATTTTTCATGGTTATATGTAGTCATTGTAACACTTATCAAGGGCTTTTTCATCTTCCTTATACTCCACGTTTAAAAAAATTTAATACTTATACCACTTTTTCCACCTCATCCCAACTCATTACAGGACTAATTGGCAAACTTACCACCTCATTATGAATGGTTTCAGTAATTGGGTAGCTATGCGCATTCCATTCTTCATACGCTTTTTGCTTATGAGGCGGTATAGGATAATGAATCATAGTGGCAATTCCTTTTTTGCTACAATAGCGTATAAATTTTTCCCTATCCTTTACCCTCACCACAAACAAATGCCACACGTGTTCTTTTTGTCTTCTTACTTTTGGCAAAACCATTGTTTCATTGTATATGTTCTTTAAAAATAATAATTTGCAATTTTTCGTCGTTTTTCGTTATCCTCATCAAGCCTTCTAAGCTTTACCCTTAACAACGCAGCTTGTAGCTCATCAAGTCGGCTATTTACTCCTTTGTATTTGTTTACATATTTTTTGTGACTGCCATAGTTTCGCAATGCTCTTATTGCTTCCGCAAGTTCATCATCGTTTGTAGTAACAGCTCCACCATCGCCAAGTGCACCTAAATTTTTCCCAGGATAAAAACTAAACCCGCTTGCATCCCCCAAATTGCCAGCACGTTTGTTTTTATAATATGCCCCATGCGCTTGAGCAGAATCTTCAATTACTGTTAGATTATATTTTCTTGCAATTGTATTTATTTTATCAATATCGCATGTTTGCCCATAAAGGTATACCGGCATAATGGCTTTTGTTTTTGGGGTTATGTGCCTTTCAATTAATTTTGTATCAATCAAATATGTATTGATATCAGGTTCCACCAAAACAGGTTGTAAGTTATTTTGACTTATTGCTAGTATCGTTGCAATATAAGTATTGGCAGGAACTATCACCTCATCGCCGTCTTGTAGTGTTCCCATTTCTTTATAGGCACGTAAAATAAGCGTAAGCGCATCCAGCCCATTGGCAACTCCTATACAATACTTTGTACCACAATATGCGGCAAATTCTTCTTCAAATTTTTTTACCTGCTCACCCAAAATAAACCATCCACTTTTTAATACTCCATCAAAAGCTTTTTCAAATTGGCTGGCATAGCTAATATTAATAGATTTTAAATCTAAAAAAGGGACTGTCTTCTGTTGTTTTTTTGTTTTTTCAACAAACTCAATAAAACTATTGGGGTGTACTGTTTCGTCAGGGTATTTTTTTAACAAATCAATATCTCTAGTAAGCACCACAGCGTCAATTGCTTTAGCTGAGGCAATAAGCAAAGAATCCTCAATATCATCATAATCAATTTCAATATATGATGGTGTTTTAGCTATTTTAAAATTTGAAATTACTTCCTGCAAAAAATTTTTAGCTATATACATCACATCTTTTACTTTAAGCTCTGGAAAGTCATTTTTTATTTGCTTATATTTAATATAAAAAATATTGTCTATTGATGATGAAGACACAAACATTTCAATATTATTGTCTTTACAAAATTTATAAGCCTTACCCGAATAAGGGAACAATTTATCACGCTTTTCACTGGTAAAATCCAAAATTATATTTATATCAAAAAGCACTCGTATCACGCAAGTACTCCATATAAGCATCAGCTAACACTTCATCATCACTTTTTGTAATATCGCCTGAAGCAGCATAAGCAAATTTACGCCAATTTTTTTTAATAAAATCTTCAGTGTATTTTTTCTCTTTTTTCTTTTTTGGTTTATCTTCTTCATCGTTAGTAACAGTTACTACTACTTCATTTTTGCCAAATTGTTTCAACAAAGAATAAAGTTTTGGTAACAACTTTTTGTTTTTAATTGTGATTGTTATTGTATGCATAGCAACACTCCTCTATTATTGTATAAAGACCTTTTGTTAAAGGACTCTTATAAATTTCCATTAATTTTTTTTTGTCATCTAAAACATTCATTTACGTCATCACGTTGTCGCTTTTTTCCTGTCATCCAGAAGTCATTTTCTTTCACGTCATCCTGAGGGGCATTTTTTACTTTGTCATCCTGAGGTCGCATAGCGACCGAAGGATCTCTTTCCTTACAACGAGATTCTTCGCTACCGCTCAGAATGACAAAGTGAAAATACTCAGAAT
>JAOAIH010000072.1:0-12244 GCA_026414805.1 Spirochaetota bacterium
TGTATAAGAGACAGACCTAAGGTTATGGTGCCAACAACAATATTGTCAGAATCAAGCGCCCTAGTGGCCGCTTGTTTAAAAATTTCAGAAAAGCATTCCATTTTGCCAATTTCATCAAGAATTATAATATGATTTTCAATTGGTTGTATCGCAGGGACAGCAATTGTTTCAATATTGTGGATGTCCACACCATAGCGGCGTATTCTATACGGCGAAGCAATGTCCTGATGCGCCAAATAGCCCACTTTGCCATCAAGCGTATGCATAATAAACCCAACGCGCCTTCCCTCTACTCGCTCCTCTTGTGTATAAAAACCGCATTTTGGATTAGATAGCATTGCAACAACTTTTTTAATTACAGTGGTCTTACCTGATGAGGGAGCACCGGTTAAAAATATATTTTTTTTCATATGATGTATTTCAAGAACACTAATACTAAAATAACTACATTATCACTCTTATGCACAGTGACATGCACATCATTATTCATTTGACAGAAAAACAAGTGTTAACACAGGATATGATATTGTTATAGTAGATATCCAAAAATACCACGTCAAGAATTTTTAATTCTTACAACATTGCATATGGTAATAATGCATTTTAGTTTTTTTGATATTTATAGCGGTGTTTATAGATTGTAACTGCTATCGATAGAAGCAGAGAGTGCTGATGGATTAAACACCCAAAACTAATGATAAAATTAAAGAGTATACTATTTTAATAAGGAGGACATCATGTTAGAACGCTATGAATTTACAAAGGACTCATTTATAAAAAAAATTGATGGTAACATTTTACTCTATTCAAACCCTGATGATGAGGAAATAAACACCATTACGCTTTCGTATGGTATAGATATACATTCACTGTATTCAGCTCTGGATACTGAAGAATTATCCCGTTTTGAAATTGAAAAAGATTATATGGTACTGATATGGAAAATACCAACATCCATGATTATCAATGAGCTTGCATCACTTAATGTTATCACTATTGGTTTTTTCATAAAAGACAGCACAATTTTAATCATCACTCCTGAAAAGCTTTCATATTTACACGAAAAAGTTTATAAACAAATGGAATCCATTTTTGATGTGTTGTTTCACTTCCAGCGACATACAATTAAGCATTTTACCGAACATTTGAAAATTATCAAAATGATTTCACAGGAAATACAGAACAAGATTAACAAATCAATTGAAACCAAACACCTTTTACAAATGTTTAACTTGAGCGAAAAGTTAATATACTACCTGCATGCAATAGACAGCAATATAACTACACTGATAAAATTAAAGTCATATCTTAATACTCAAACACAAAAGATTGATATTGACTTCTTAAATGATATTATTATCGACCATAGACAGGCAAAAAAGCAGGCTGAAATATACACAGAAATTTTTGCCGGTCTTATGGATGCTCGTGCAAGCATTGTAAACAACAACATGAATGTTTTAATAAAAAATCTAACAAAGATAAATGTTATTTTTTTGCCACTCAATTTGATAGCAGGAATCTTTGGCATGTCAGAATATTCAATGATAACGCAGGGTATACCATGGCATGTTTCATACAGTATGTTTGCAATTGCAATTGCTTGCATAAGTCTGCTATTAAGTATTATCGTAAATAAATATGATGAGCGATGGAGAAAATAACCAACAGTTAAGTGCTATAATAATATTTATGATAATTTCAGGCAAAGAGTATACATTTCATTTTGCACCAATGGCGGAAATTTCTACACCAGCACTCCGCAAAGTAATCAAACAATGGTGTCCCAATGTAGTGTTATACTCAGAGATGCTTGCAAGTGGTGCAATCAATGCAAAAGCACCGCATAATGAGCCTCTTATTACACGGTATCAGTGGGACAGCCCTTTTTTCTACCAGCTTGTTGGCAATAATCCTAATGTGATGGCTCAAGCAGCTTTGATTTTACAGGACTACGGCTGCGATGGCATTAACATAAATATGGCCTGCTCTGCCCCGCACATTGTTAAAGGTGGTGGTGCTAAACTTCTTTGTGAAGCCACTCTTGCAAAAGAAATTATTAAAGCATGCAGAAAGGTTGTAAAAGGTTTGCTTACTGTTAAGATACGCGCAGGTTTTTATGATATTGACATTCCTTATATAACACAGTTTATATACATGCTTCAGGAAGAAGGTATTGATGCAGTCATCATTCACCCACGTGCCGCAAAATGGGGGTATACCCGTAGTGCACAATGGAATGTTATTGAGGCGATAGTTACTGATGTAAAAATCCCAGTAATTGGCAACGGCGATATTGTTGAACCACAGCAAGCACTCGCACGTTTACAGCGCACCCGATGTGATGGGATCATGATTGGACGAGCGGCGGTACAAAAACCATGGATATTTGCTCAGTGTGATGCGTTGTTTGGGCAAAAGCCGCTGTCGCTATCGCTTAATATTGAAGAAATATGGATTGAAGTGCTACAAAATATTCAAAAAATGCTCCCAAAAAGGCTTCATAAAAGCAGGGCACATCGTTTTTGCGCATACTACCATAAAAATATTAGATTTGGACACCAACTTTTTTCTTCAATACGACAGCACGCAGATATTAATAGCATGATAGCATTGATTAAAGACTATTTCATTAGAAATGAGGATGAAAGAATGAAAGTATTGTGATGTTTATTTATTCTTTAGTTCCTCTAATTGGGCTTTTGTTAATTTAGTTATCTTCATAACTGTTTTATCATCCATTCCGCTTTTCAATAAATTACGTGCAATAGCAATTCTTTCCTCTTGTTTCCCTATTAACCTGCCTTGTTTAATTCCTTTTTGAATTCCTTTTTGAATTCCTTTTTGAATTCCTTTTTGAATTCCTTTATTCAATCCTTCTTTGAAGTTATTTTCTTTAATCTTTTTTAAAGTATGTGCTAACATTGAACTAGCCTCCTGTGGTGTTCTGATAATATTTTTTTCAATATGACCATCTATTTCAATAATTCCACGAGTACGTAAATAATGTAAAAACCAAAGCAATAACGATCGTATGAGAAAAAACTGGCCTTTTTTATGATAAATATGAACTAAATCTTTAATCCTGTCAATAGTTTTATTAAATGTTTCTTCATCTCCAGTTTCTAATAAAAATACTGTTGCTATTACATTCATCATCTTTTCCAGTTGCTTTTGATCTATTTCGTTTTCAATAATGGGATAATATCTAAACGAAGGTACATATGGTGTACATTCACGCAATGCAAAAGGAATATCGATCAAATCTTCAAGTGTTAAAGGTGCTGTCCACCTTTTTTCTCCATTGTATAATAAAATTGGGAATACTATGGGCAATCTTTTAACTTTTTGTCCATATATTAATTCTCTGTATAGCTCAATAATATATTGTAACATACGGAAAGCTATAAATTTATCAACAGTTGATTGAAATTCTATGAGCACATAAAGATAAATGTCATTATCTTTAAAACGCAATTTATAAATTACATCTGCTTCATATTTTTTATAGTGATCATTCACATACGTTTTATTGATAGATTCTGCATGTGTAAAATCAATCTCCTTAATCCAATCCATATTCACAAATGATTCCAACAATTCCTTTACCATAAATGGGTTAGAAAACAAATACTTATAACCTTTATCATGTATATTTTCACTCATCGTTACCTCACTGTTTTTGTATTAGACTTTATATATAAAAACGCTGCAGCATAAAAAAAATTAAATTAGGGTTAATATTTTTTTTAGATTTTCACATTTTTTTACTATTTTTTGTTTTAGCAGCATCATTATAATGATTAATCAAATGGTATAAGTATGAGTTATCCTTCGTACATAGCATTGTACCAAAATGGGCAGTTGTACCAACGAATTAAAACACTGCAAACCATAGTCACGGATTGCACACTCTGTCCTCATGAGTGTAAGGTTGACAGACGCCGTGTAACCGGTAAATGCCGTACTGGAATAAAAGCAATAGTAGCCTCTTACCACGCTCATTTTGGCGAAGAATCATGCCTTGTGGGGAAATTTGGCTCTGGAACCATCTTTTTTGCTAATTGCAATTTATCCTGCATTTTCTGCCAAAACTGGGATATATCACAGGTGTCAAATGGGCATGAGGTAGATGCCGAAGAATTAGCAGATCTAATGATTAGGCTGCAGCAGAAAGGTTGCCATAATATAAATTTTGTAAGCCCAACACACGTCGTTAGTGCAATTGTTGAAGCATTACCTCTTGCAATTGAACAGGGCTTACATATTCCCTTAGTTTACAATTCAGGTGGTTATGATTCAGTTGAAACACTGAAGCTTTTAGATGGGATTTTTGATATTTATATGCCCGACTTTAAATATATGGATGCAACTGTAGCAAAAGAACTGAGTGGCACAAAGGATTATCCCACTAAAGCTATCGCCGCAATTAAAGAAATGCATCGGCAAGTAGGGGATCTTATTATTGAAAAGGGCATTGCAAAACGAGGTCTTCTGGTGCGCCACTTAGTTATGCCTGAAAATATAGTACGAAGTGATTTAGTATTCAAACAACTTGCAACGCTCTCACCTCACACATATGTCAACATTATGGCGCAATACCGGCCTGAATACCGTGCTCATACACATAAAAGTTTAGGCAGGCGAATAACCGTGCAGGAATATGATCAGGCTATTGCATGGGCTAAAGAAGCAGGATTATACAGATTTGATAGATAACTATAATTTAATTGACCTTTAATTTGTTTGCCTATATACTATATAATACTATGATAAAACCAACTTCACAACTTATACATCTATTTGACATTGTGAATGATGCAATTATCATATATGATAAAAATAAAAATGTAGTTGTATTTAATAATGAAAAAGCTGAAAAGCTGCTACAAAAAAACGGCCACAAAGCATTCTTTGAAAATGAAAAGATCAAATCTATACTCACTTCAATACAAAATGATACAACCGTAAAAGAACACCTACATCTTTCTGTAAATAAAAAAGTATATCATTATAAGATTAATGCGTTAGCCATTTCAGACGATGATACATCTCTTGTTGCATTTGTAATTACAGATACAACACGTCTATATAAACTTCATAAAGAGCAACAACAACTCATTGCTCAAATACGCAAAAACTACTTTGACCGATTTGAATCATTAAAACAGTTGGCTGACTCAATAGCCCATGAAGTACGCAACCCCCTTGTATCAATTGGCGGGTATGCACACTTTTTGATCCGCAAATGCGAAGAAGGAATAGACCATAACGAAGCAAAGAAATTTTTAAGCTATATTGTTGAAAATGCTGAACGCCTTAATTACTTAACGCAGCAGATTGAAGAAATGGGTGACCTTAAACGGGTGCAATTATCTGTATATGATATTACAAAATTTTTACATGAACAACAGTCAACACTTGAAGCAGCAGCACAGCAATTCAACAAAAAATTGCAAATGGTGCTTGAATCACACAGCCAATATCATATGTACATTGACTATGATCGATTGCGCTTTGCCCTTACACGGATTGTTGAATTTATAGCACAACACTCCAGGGAAAAAATAATTGAAATGCGCTGTCATGATAGTACCTATGAATTCATAATTACATTTTCATTTACAACAGAGATACTATCCGAAGAAGACCTGCCGTATATTTTTGATCCCTTTTATACTACACGCTCAAATGTTGAAACATTTAATCTATGTATTGCACAACGCATTATCATGCTTCATGGCGGAATTATAACACCAGAATTAAAGAAAAATACAATACTATTCAGGATAGCTCTTCCTCAGGACAAACGCTTAACCTAACACAATTCTTAAAGATTCATCAATAGCTTTTACGGTTGTATCAATATCATTTTTAGAATGCGACAGTGACAAAAATCCAACCTCATATCCTGATGGTGAAAGATATACCCCACGCTCAAGCATAGCCCTATGAAACTGCGCAAATTGCTGCATGTTACATTCTTTTACCTGCTCAACAGTTGTAATCTTGCTTTCTTGTGTAAAATACAAAGCAAATATTGAAGCATACCGCACAAACAAAAGTTTTCCTCTATACTGCGATACAACCGCTTTCATTTGCTCCTCAAAATAGTTCCCCAGCTCTTCTAACTTTTGATATGCTAGCGGCATTAACTTTTGCAGCGTTGCAATGCCAGCAGCAACAGCAATAGGGTTGCCCGAAAGCGTTCCTGCCTGATACACAGGGCCATCCGGTGCAACATTAGCCATAATCTCGGCTTTTCCACCATACGCACCCACTGGCAATCCCCCACCAATTATTTTGCCAAGTGTTGTAATATCAGCTTGCACACCAAAGCGCTCCTGAGCACCACCACGGGCAAGCCTAAACCCCGTTATGACCTCATCAAAGATTAAAAGCACTTTATGTTTTGTGCAAAGCTCTCGTACTTTTTTAAGGTAATCATCCTGGGGGAGGATGAGTCCGTAGTTACAGCATACAGGCTCCATTATGCAACAGGCAATATCATCATTGTGCGATAGTACCTGTTGTAATGCATCTATGTCATTATATTTGACCACTATCGTGTCTTTGGCAGCATCCTTAGTAACACCAGCTGAATCTGGCATACCAAAAGTGGCAAGACCTGAGCCTGCCGCAACAAGCAGGTAATCAGCATGCCCGTGGTAGCACCCATCAAATTTAATTATCTTGTTTTTGCCTGTAAATCCTCGAGCAAGCCTGATTGCGCTCATGGTTGCTTCAGTACCTGAGTTAACAAAGCGAACTTTTTCTATAGACGGAAAAGCCTCTTTCACCAACTCTGCAATGCGTATCTCCCCTTCATGTGGTGCTCCAAAGCTGGTTCCGTTTTCAGTAACCTGCTGTATGGCTTTTACCACGTCGTTATCCGCATGGCCCAAAATAAGTGGCCCCCACGACATACAGTAATCAATGAAATCGTTGCCATCTTCATCAATGATATGGCTGCCTTTACCTAATTTAAAATACAGTGGATGTCCGCCTACCGAACGGAAAGCCCTCACAGGTGAATTAACCCCACCAGGCATGAGGGTACAGGCTTTTGCATACAATTCCTTTGATCGCGACGTGTTGAGTGCCATACAACCCCCTAATCAAACCACTTATTTTTAATAATGTCAACCGTATGATATGAAATGACCATATCTGCACCTGCCCTGAAAATTGCAGTCATGATTTCACGAACAAGGCGTACTTCATCGCCAAACCCAAGTGTGGCAGCAGCTTTTACCATTGAGTATTCCCCGCTTACGTTGTATGCACAAACTGGCACATCAACCGATTGCTTTACAAGCGCAATAATATCTAAATATGCCAGTGCTGGCTTTACCATGACAATGTCAGCACCTTCTTCAATGTCTAGCATTACTTCTTTCAACGCTTCGCGTGCATTTCTAAAATCCATCTGGTAACTTCGCCTATCACCAAACTGAGGAGCACTACCTGCTGCGTCTCTGAACGGCCCATAAAACGCTGATGCATACTTAGCTGCATACGAAAGAACCGGAGTGTTGGCAAAGCCTGCTTCATCAAGCGCTTCACGAATTGCACCAACCCGCCCATCCATCATATCAGAGGGCGCTACTACATCAGCACCAGCCTGTGCATGCGTAACAGCAGTTTTTGCCAAAAGCTCAAGCGTGCTGTCGTTGTCTATTCTGCCATCAACTACCATGCCGCAATGTCCGTGACTGGTATACTCACACAAACAAACATCAGTGATAATGAGCACATTGCCAAAATGCTTTTTTATCTGTCTGCAGGCTTTCTGTACAATTCCGTTATCATCATAGGCGCCACTTGCTTTTTCATCTTTACCATACGGTATGCCAAAAAGAATAATTGACTGTACACCCAGTTTTACATCTTTTTCTAGTTGTTTTAACAGATTGTCTATAGAAAGGCGGTTTATGCCAGGCATAGATTCAATGGGCTGATCAATATGTGTACCCTCAATGACAAAGTAGGGCATTATAAGCTTTTTATAATCAAGTACTGTTTCGGCACTTAAGTTTCGTATAACTTCATTTTGGCGAATGCGCCGCGGCCTGTAATATGGATTCATTGTTAACTCCTCGATTTACTTCAATGTCCAGTAACAGCGTTTTGGCGAAATAATTAAGCCCTCTTTTTTAAGCTTTTCCATTATTTTATCTACTTCCTTTTTGTCAATGCCTGTCATTTTGGCAATTGCAGTAGCATTCAATGGCTCTTTTGATTTTTTAAATGCATCAATAACTTTCTGTGTGTTGTCCATAATAAACTCTCCTTGTACTATAATGGTAATTTCATACAAACTACCCTTCTTTTCTTCTTACATCTAATTCTACTTTTAATACAAATTAAAAAAATGTAAAGCTTTTATCAATATAGTAAAAACTTTTAAGTACATTAAAAACAAATGACTTTCACACACTTACAAAAAAACTATTTCTAATTTTTAATATACTCCACAATTGCCTTAACCAATCCTTCGATAGTATACTCCTTTGCAACAACATGCACCGTTAATCCCTGCTTTACACACTCATCTGCAGTGATTGGGCCTATACAAGCAATTGTGGCATCTGTCTTCCCAGCTATCTCCACAAAATTTCGCACTGTTGATGAGCTTGCAAATGTAACAATATCAGCACTTTGTACCTGTTCCAGCAGTGAAGAATTTACTTCAGGCTTTACAGCATCATAGATATGTACCCTATCTACAACAGCTCCTGCGTCCTGCAATCCATGCGTTAACGCTGGTCGCGCCTTCGCCGAGCATGGTACTAGAATTTTTTTACCTGCAACATCCACACCTCTGAATGCATCAACAAGGCTTTCGGCTACATATTCCTGTGGCATAAGATCAGCTTTTATGGCATACCGTTGCAGGGCATCACGCGTTGCTGGACCTATGGCTGCAACTCTGCATTGCAGCGCTCTTGCATCAAATCCCAAAGCAAAAATTTCTTCAAAGAAAATATCTACCGCATTCTGTGAGGTAAATACTATCCAGTCATACTTTTGTATATTCTTTATAGCATCATGTAATGGCGATAGCTCCTGTAATTTTTCTATTGCAATTGTAGGAAATTCCAGCACATCAGCTCCTAACTCATACAACCGTTTAGAAAGCACACTTGCCTGCTGGCGCGTACGCGTCACCACAATCTTTTTGCCAAACAGTGGTAGGTTGTCATACCAGCGCAATGTGTGTCGTAACCCCACCACCCTGCCTATACATATAATTGCTGGGGGCGTTAATCCCGCCTGTTTAACTTCATCTGCTATTGTTTCCAGGGTACCGGTTGCCACTTTTTGTTGTGGCATTGTTCCCCACGTAACTACCGCAATAGGCGTGTGAGGTGGGAAATTTTTTTCCTGAATTAGGCGAGCACATATAGCATCCAGGTTCTTCATGCCCATAAGGAATGCATAGGTTTTTTGTGGGCTGTACTCAGGCAGTGTGATATCTTCGGTACCATCAGCTCGCCTGTGCCCTGTGATGACCTCAAAGCTAGCTGCATAATCACGGTGAGTAATGGGGATGCCGGCATAGGCCAATGCCGAGTAAAAGGACGATATACCAGGAACTATCGCAAACGCTATCCCTGCTGCTACAAGTTCTTCTGCCTCTTCACCACCCCTTCCAAAGATAAAGGGATCACCGCCTTTAAGGCGCACCACTACTTTTCCCTCTTTAGCCTTCTGTATAATAAGCGCATTGATTTCTTCCTGGGACAATGTATGCTGGCTGCCCTGCTTGCCTACATAGATGAGTTCTGCGTGTGTATTTTGCAAAAGTTTTGGATTTGCAAGATAATCATAGATAATGCAATCAGCACTGGCAATACATTCCATACCCTTAACGGATATAAGGCCGGGATCACCGGGGCCTGCTCCCACTAAATATACAAACCCATTATTTTTCATATAAGTTTTTCTGCTCCCTGTTGTATCATAAAATGCGCCAACCTATCACCAGCACAAAGGGGATCTGTATCCTCCACTGTGTGCCGCAGGCATCGCATTCCATCTACAGAAAGTATAGCGCCTGTGAGTATTACTCTTTCATCGATGCAATGTGCAAATGCTCCTAACGGCACATGACAGCCAGCTCCAAAAGCTTTTAAAAACTGTCGCTCGGCCATAACAGCTTTTGCTGTTGCCTCATCGTGAAGATGTGCAACAGCTTCTAGAGCAATTTTGTCATCTGAACGCACCTGTATGGCAAGCGCCCCTTGCCCCGGTGAAGGTAAAAAATAGCTAAATGGCAATGTCATGGTATAAAAGCTTTTCAGGTCAACAGATAGTCGCTTGAGCCCTGCTTTTGCAAGTATTATTGCATCAAACCTGCCCTCCTTGCATCGTTTGATGCGCGTGGGCACATTGCCTCTTAGCGGCAATACTTCAACTGATGGAATTATGCGTTTGAGCTGTGCAACTCTACGTAGTGAGCTTGTGCCAACTTTTGAATTTTCTTTAAGCGGAAACCAGTGATTTGCTCTATACGCCTCAGGGCGCACAATAATGACATCTGAAGGGTCTTCGCGTTTTGTGACTGCTGCAATTGTCAGCCCCTCCACCATATCGGTTGGCAGGTCCTTCATTGAATGCACGGCTATGTCGATAGCTCCTGAAAGAAGTGCATCCTCAAGCTCCTTTGTGAAAAAACCTTTGCCTTCAATTTTATCAAATGATACATTCTGTATGCGGTCACCCTTTGTTTTAATAGTTATTATTGTATGCTCTTGTCGCAGTTGCGCAGCAACAAAGTTAGCCTGCCACAGTGCCAGTGCACTTCCTCGTGTTCCGATTTTTATCATATTCACTTGTGTATCATATTGTAGTTTTATTTCAAAAAAACAAAAAATGCGTTAGCTTTATAGTATGGTGAATTCAGTGTAGATTGTGTCAAATAAAAATTAAAATCCTAGCAACCACTTCCATAAAGGAATCATTGTTATATTTTTGCCTTTAAATTCTTCTTTGCCTTCAGTATCCCACGTAATAATTAATAGATCATCACAATCCAAATCATTAGCAGCAGCATATAAAGACTTAAACTCTCGCTCACGAGTATTGATAGTCCCAAGATCATAACAGACCTGTATTAACTGTTGCACGGTTTTCCCTTTTTTTATCACAAAATCCACTTCTTTATTGTTATAATTTTTCCAGTAGTAAATTTCCATTGTAGAGTCAAAATAGTATTTTCTACGTTTTAATTCAATAGCAACCGCATTTTCTAGTAATGACCCTTTGTTTTCCGTTACATCAAATCCAACAATCTGTTTCATCCCAGTATCAATGCAGTATATTTTTTTGGGTGCTAATATCCTCTCTTTTAATTTATAGGAAAATCGCTCCAAAATAAATATTAAGAACGAATTTTCAAGAAGCCATACCCATCTACGAGCTGTATTAATATCTTTGATAGCATAAATATTTTTAAGGCGGTTAAAACTGAATTCCTGAGATGAATTGGATACAAGGTACTGGCTTAATTCTTTTAACAACATACTCTTTTTTATTTTATTACGTTTCAATATATCTTTTTCGATGATGTCTGCATAAATACGCAAAACCATTTCCCTTCCAAGTTGATAAACCTCAGGAAACCCTCCCTCTTTCAAATATTCACTTAAATGGTTTTTTATTAATCCAATTTTTTGTGTAGAATATATATCATCTCCAGCAAGCACCATGTTATGATAAAGAAGATATTCTTTGAAACTAAAAGGCATTAACTGAAAATCAACATACCTGCCCGTAAGATGCGTGGAAAGCTCTCCCGACAATAAATTTGAATTTGAGCCTGTTATTATTACTTTTTTTGTTCTCCTGAGCCTGTTGACAAATAGTTCCCAACCTTGAATATTCTGCAATTCATCCAGTACAATATACTCAAATTCACCATATAACTCATAGAACACCTCAAGCAGCAAATCAAAATCATCCGCATTAAAATGCAAAAGCCTTTCATCATCAAAATTTATATATGCAGAAGGTTCATTAGTACTAGCTACCTGCCAACTTAATACCGATTTGCCACAACGTCTGATACCTGTAATAGCTAATATATTAGGCACTTGTAAATATGACTGTAATTTTGGGAAATCGATAGCTCTTGGGATAATATTCCCTTTATCGAATTTTTCTTGTATTTCTTCTCTCTGAGATATGATTATGCGTTTTAAAATTGTAGATTTCACATTTTTTAAACCATAAAGATTTT
>JAOAIH010000072.1:12342-15113 GCA_026414805.1 Spirochaetota bacterium
TCATAATCTTTATGGTTATAATTATATAAGCAGGCTGATTGTCAAACCTTTTTTATAACAACAATCGTTAAAAAGGTGATAGTTTTAATGCTCAAAGGAGTCATCTTAATTTATTATAACTGTATATACAATTTAGACCACAAGGTTATGTGTACATATCATTTGCACATACATTATGTTAATTTCAGTCAATCAATAAAATATACCAATCGGTATATTTTATTTTAAAAAAATTTCTATAAATCTCTAATTAGCTGCTTAATGTGATCTACAGCTAAACGTATATGCTTTTTATCTCCAGTAGTTTTTGACATTAAAATGCCTCCTTCAATGATAGCTATGAAAAGGGTTGAAAAACGGTCTGCATCAGCATCTTTGGAAATTTCACCATCTGTTTGCCCTTTGCGTATAATTTTTATAAGATTCTCTTTCCAGTAATTAATAAATGACTGTACTCTTTTTTTTAAAACAGGATGAGTGTCGTCAGCATCAACAGCACTATTAAGCACCGGGCAACCACCCTTTTGTGCAATAATGTTAAAATTTTCAACATAGAATTCTGCAAATGCAGTTAGTTTTTCCTTAGCGGTTGGACATTTCTTTACTTTTTGATTGATCGCATCGCGAATCTGGTTAAAATTATACGTCAAAGCCGCAAGGGCAATCTCATCCTTATCGCTGAAATTTCCATAGATAGCACCTTTGGTCATACCCAATGCTTGTGTTATGTCCGAGAGAGATGTCCCCAAATATCCACGCATATTAAAAATTGGTGCTGCTTTTTCTATTATAAGCTTTCTTGTTCTTTCAGATTTGCTCATATTTTTTGCTCATATTATATTACACAATTAAAGCTCCCCGTTCCTTAAGCAATTCCTTAAGCAAGGACCTGTGACACCATTTTTCATCTTTGCAATAGCACCCTACTGAAAAATTGGTGTGGTGCGATAACGCAGCCAGCAAATCAAGAAGTCTTGAGTTGTCGGGCTTTTTCATCTGCGCCTTATATTTCCTTGCAAATAAATTCCAATCTTTCAAATCCTTGACATTTTGACCTATTTTTAATAGATCATCAGTGGGTGCAAGTTGAGGAAGCCATACATCAAAGTAATTGCTGCTAGCAAGCTGGCTCTTTGGAACACCTCGTGGCAGCCGTCGCACGGTTCCTATTCGCAACCCCTCAGATTCTATTCGCGGGCTTCCCAATTGCACTATACGTATAGCCACAGCAATAAAGCCTCCTGTATTATTAAATACGATCTATTGTTGAGCTTTATACGATAGTTATGATTATATACCGATCGGTATATAATATGTCAAGCGATTTATCTATATATCTATTCCTTTAAAAACTTTATCACAGTCAATTACTAGTCCTTCAAGAACTGTGCTTTCAAACGTTTCACCTTTACGATAATGCAAAGGCTTTTCAAATATACCGCTTTCCCCAAGCCTAAAAACATTTATATAAAATGCTTCGGGATTGACAATCCAGTATTCTTTCACACCGTGGCGCTGGTACAGCTTCAATTTTTCAGTTTCATCTTTATAAGCAGTGGATTCTGAAATAACTTCAATAACAAGATCTGGTGCTCCAATAATTCCGCGCTTTTCTATTTTGTTTTTATCGCATACCACCACTATATCAGGTTGCACCACTGTAAAAATGTTTTCATCAGAATCGCTGCCACTTTCTGGCAACCGTACATCAACAGGGGAAATAAACACTTTGCAACTTTTTTCTTCAAGATAATCTGCAATAATACGTCCAATGTTTAATACAATGTTCTGATGAGTTATATCTGGTGCGGGTGTCATATCATAAGCTATTCCATCAATAAGCTCCCAACGCTGTTCTGCTGGCCAGGTGAGGTAATCTGCATAGGTATATTTACTGTCCTGTTTTTGCTTGGGTACTGGCATTACATTTTCCTATTCTTTTTGTTACTGCTTTCTATAAAATATACTGAATATAATGTTTCTGTCAACTTTAAATGTAAGGTAATTTTCAACTCATGCAATATACGTATGCTCTCTTTCCCTCTGCGTACTCTGTGTCCTCTGCGTGATATTTTTTTCTTCACGCAGAGCGCGCCGAGTTTAGGAAGATTTGAAAAGCTACTTTCCCCTTCCTCTCCTCTGCGTACTCTGCGATCTCTGCGTGATATTTTTTACCCTCACGCATAGTGCGCTGAGAAACGCGGGGGTGTGGAATTTTGGAAAGCTCTCTCCCCACTCCTTTTCTCTGCGTACTCTGCGTTCCCTGCGTGATATTTTTTTCTTCACGCAGAGTGCGCTGAGTTTAGGAAGATTGGAAAAGCTACTATCCCCTTCCTCTCCTCTGCGTACTCTGCGATCTCTGCGTGATATTTTTTACCCTCACGCATAGGTTGCTGAGATGAACAATAATCAAATCAGTGTACCACAATTGCGTGAGCGCCAACTGAAGATATTTCAGTTGCATCGGTCCCTGCTTGCGATGGAACCGATAAATCAACCCGCACACCATTTTTCCAATAGCAGGGCTGAACATACGTGCCTGAATTATCACTCTTGTCCTTTTCAATGTTTCCGGCAACATAGACATCATTATTATACACAAATACTGAAAATGCAGCACAGTCGCTGCCATCCTCAGGAGCATATAAGATTGGATTATTTGAATCTACCCACAAAGCAGCGCGAGCATATTTTGATCCAGAATTATCAATTTGATAAAAACCAGCGATATACCTTTGCCCATTATAAACATAGATCCCATAGGCTGTCTC
>JAOAIH010000073.1 GCA_026414805.1 Spirochaetota bacterium
CTCCCTCATTCATAACCATACGTGCACCTTCCACTATGGGTGTAAGTGGCAAAAGCTGTGATACTTTCTGCACCCATGGGCGTGCACCCTCAAGTGAAAACCACACTTCTGACAAAAACATCATTGGCCACGTTATAATATTAATTAGTCCATCAGCAAACTCCTGGCTGTCGCTTCGAGAAGCAATAAGCAGTCCTAAAGAAATCATACAAAACCCACCCAGAGCAAAAACAAGAAACAGCGTGAACAATGAACCTTTGCATTCAAACCCATACAGCAATACTGTTCCAATGTATACAACTATTGTTGTTGCAAGCATCACAAACATTCTGGATAGAATCTGTGCTGTCAAAAACTCAAATGGCCTGACAGGCGCAACGCTGAAACGTTTTAATATGCCGTTTTTCCGGTACATCACAAGCACATAACCCACTCCATATAATGAGTTGAACATTGCATTCATACCCAAAATGCCGGGAAAAAGCCATTCAACATACCGTATACCTTTGCCCTTGAATGAATACTTTGAAAATATCGTATGACTGCTGCCAGCTCCTTTAAGAAGCTGTTCGGCAACATATCCGTTGGGTGAGGAATCATTTATATAGTATGTATTATTTTGTATGTCCAGTACCATATCTATTTTAAATTTATGCAAACTTGCAATTGCTTTTTCTTTAGAGGGAAATACTATAAAATCAACATATCTCATCTTTAAAAATTCTTTCAACTGTGGATTGTCTACTTCTTTTATATCAATTTTATCATAAGTAATGACACCAACTTTAAGCAGTGGTGAAGATTCGCTTTTGAAAACCACACTGAAACCAATAATAATTAAGAGTGGGAAAATAATATTCCAGCCTAATGCCGACCTGTCTCTGTAAAATTCTTTTGTGCGTGCAACAAATATTGTCCATATTCTGTATAGCATAGTTATGCCCTCAACTGCGTCCCCGTTAGTTTTAAAAAGAGATCCTCTAAATTCTGTGAGCGAACCACCATCCCAGTAATATCTACATTATTATCTATGAGCAATCGCAGGCAATCATGAGGTTTTTCCGTGTGTATCTCTATGGTATTGTTCACTGTGTACCACTCGCACTCCATCTGATGTAAAATATTTTCATCCACTATTGATGGCAGTGTTATGGTAACACCTCTGCAATGTTGGTTAAGCAAATTAATTGGCGAATCCATGGCAACAATCCTGCCATGATCCATGATTGCAACAATATCACACAGTGTTTGTGCCTCTTCCATGTAGTGTGTGGTAAGGATAATGGTTTTTCCTTTCTTTTTGATTGATTGTACTATATCCCACACATGACGCCGCGCTTGTGGGTCAAGGCCTGTAGTTGGCTCATCCAGAAACAAAAGTTCAGGGTCATTTGCCAGAGCTATCGCCAAAAGTAACCGCTGTTTTTGCCCTCCTGATATTTTCCTGTTATCTCTATCCAGTATCTCCTCAAGATAACACAGTGAAACAAGTTCATCCATTGGAGCCCTGCGTGCATATAAGTTCCTGAATGTCAAAAGAATTTCCCTAACTGTAAGATATTGCTGCAATTCAGTGTGCTGCAGCTGAATACCAACCTCCTGTTTAAAATGATGACCCCGCGGCTTTCCTTTATACAGTATTACACCACTGTCTGGTTTCTGTATCCCTTCAATAACTTCTATAGTTGTTGTTTTGCCTGCACCATTTGGGCCTAGTAAACCAAAGCAAATACCTTGAGGGATAGCAAAACTTACTCCATCAACTGCCTTGACTCCGGGGAAATATTTATAAAGATTTTTAACTTCAAGTATATAACTCATAGTTCATTATTGCTTTTAGCATATTTTAAATTAGCTGATAGTATACTATTATGAGCAATAGTATATTGACAGGTTACATGTATGATTCACATTCTTTAATAAATTGCGGCTTCTGGTCACTATAGGTTGGATGATAGAGTATATGCAAGCAGTTTTTTGCTCTGGTGAGTGCAACATACATCAAGCGACGTTCTTCTTCAATATCGGTATAGGGGTCAGGCAACAACCTGTCCTTTACACCACATAAAATCACAATATCAAATTCCAGCCCCTTTGCCGAATGTATTGTCATATATTGAATATTGCTATGATTAGTAATTCTTGATTGTAGAAAGTTGCCCTGCCAGTTGTTCCTGTAAAGCATAGCTATAGAATGATTTGTGCTATATTTTTGTGCGATAGCTCCAGCGATTGTAGCCTCCTGTTCAAAAGAGTTTACCCTGTGAAAAAATATTTTGCCTCCTTTTCCACGTACAGAGTAAACTATACGACGTGAACGGAATCTATTCTTAGAAATTAACCTGCTTGCAAGGCTCACAATTTCTTTTTTTGAACGATAGTTATTTGTCAGAGTATGCACTGTAAGCTTTTCAAAATATTTCTTTGCGTTTACAATGTATTTTACTTGTGCATCTCTAAATTTGTAAATTGATTGCCAGTCATCACCAACCATGAAAACATTAGGGTGTTGGTTGGGCAAAAGTAATTTCAAAAGTTTAAAATTATTCTCCGAAGTGTCCTGAAATTCATCTACCATTATATATTTAAAGGTATTGTGAATTGCTGCTTGCAATGAGCTATCATTAGACAAGTATTCAATTGATGTATTAATCATGTCTTCAAAGTCAATATAATTGTGTGTTTTTTTAAATTGCAAATATTCTTTTTTTATAATTTCAATTTTGGTTCTAATATCAACCGGCAGGGTAATTTTATCGCTTTTCAATAGTATTTTATATATCACTGACGATGGAATACCATAGAATTCATTGACATGCCTTTCGATAATTTCTTTCATTATAGTTTCTGAAGTTTCTTCATCAAGCACTTTGACAGAATTCATATATCGTTTAATAATATATTGTAAACAGAACGCATGAAACGTTGACGCAACAATTGCCTTACCACAACCACCAAGGCCTACTATAATCCTGCTTTTTAATTCTTCAGCAGCTTTTCGGCTGAATGTAAGTAACAGCAACTCATCTGGTTTACACAAATTTTTATTAATTAATGCAATACTTCGCTGTATAACAGTGTACGTTTTCCCACTGCCAGCTGATGCAATAACAAGGTGCGCACCACCTTCGGCATTAATTGCTTTCAACTGATTTTTATCAACTTTTAAGGACATATTTTTTAAATTTGTACTTTTTATATTATTAATACGCATGGATGCAATATTTTTTAAACCAAAACTAAAAAAATCATGTTTTTTTATTTTGTTAAAAAAGATTTATTACATTTTATTATAGGAATTAATGTGTACATTATTTTTTATTGTTCAACAACTTATGCAATGAACGCACTCTTTCATCATATCTGTTTAATTCCATTGCTCTTGTTATAGCTCCTTGGGCTTTTTCTTTTATACCTAATGCAATACAACTTTGAGCATACTTAAGCCACCCTCCATAATAATTAGGCACAATCCTGGTAACCTCGTAAAAGCTTTCCATTGCAGTTTCATAGTCAGCAATAGTAAAATGTAGTTTACCAAATCGCATATATCCCCATGGATTATCAGGCATTGTTTTTATAACCTTTGAATATAACCGTGATGCCTCAGGATATCTTTCATTATCAAGGTAATAATCACCTTCAAGGATATCGGTAACCCATGATTGGCCCACAACTTTTCTGTGCAATGCAAAATCTTTTGCTTTATACCAAGCTTTTTCTCGTAGATTATATGTATGCATCAATAACTCGTTCATCCATTCTTTAATAAAAGGTTCGTTGCGTAAAAATATACCAGCATCCTTTTTTTTAAACCATATACTATCGTCCAAAATGCCTTTTTCTTTTTGTTTTTCATACAACCTTGTTCCCGGATACAACGCTACAGGCGAAACAATACAATCACCGGGCAACATTGTATGAATAATCTTCTTAGTTTTCTTTATATCTTCGTATGTTTCATTCTCCATTCCTACCATAAGATACACTGAAAGATATACACCAACATTACGGGTTATTGTTGCAGCCTGTATAATTTTTTCTATTGTTATCTTTTTGTCATACAAGCTTAAAATCTTTTGAGAACCTGACTCAACACCGTACTGAATATGTTCCAAACCCGCTTTCTTCATTGCTATTAGCATTGCTTCATCAACTGCATCTACACGAGCTTGACAGTTCCACATCATATACAGCTTTTTTTTAATCATTTTGTGCGATAGCTCATATACCCGGTCTTTTTTTAATGTAAAATTATCATCCCTTATAGAAAAATAAATTATTCCGTATTTTTTATATAAAACTTCCAATTCATCTATCACATCATCAATATCCCTGAAACGAACTTTTCTTCCCCAAAAAGATGGCGAATCACAAAAGGTGCAATTAAAACTGCATCCTCGTGATGTTATAATATATTTATATTGTTCATTAGGATTTACACCTATACAATTTCCTCCAAATTTTGCCGGATATGGCAGCGTATGTAAGTTTACAGACTTATGCCAGTGTATTATTCGGTTATTTATTGGTTTATGTGCTTTAATTGATCGAGCCAATAACAACATTGCCTCTTCGCCTTCGCCTTCTACCACATAATCAACAGCCGGGTAGTGTGCAATAATCTCTTTTGCAAGAAATGTGGCATGTGGACCACCAAGAACAATCACAGTTTTAGGTAAAATCTTTTTGATTTTGTTTATAATTGCAAAAGTAATATGTCGGTTATGAGTATATAATGAAAAACCTATTATTTGTGGCTTTATTTCTTTTATTTTTTTTACAATATTCTCAAGACTCTCTTTAGAAAAATTTGCCAAAGTTACATCAAACCCTTTATGCGATAAATACGAAGCAATAGAAACAAGACCAACAGGAAGCAACGTTAAATAGTAATCGTTGCGATGCTCTTTTTCAACACAATATCCAAGTACTATTTTCATATATTCCTTATATTAATTTTATCGCGTTATCTCTTGACTATCATGAATTATAATAATGATGTAACTTTTGATTCTTTACTATTCTTTATGTATATCTCTGTGCGATAAAACATTTTCTATTTTTTTTGTTAGTTTTTCATAATGGCTTCCTTCCCAATATATTCTTTCACAATTAATGCATTTATAATATACTTTACACCATTCCAATACTCCGGGAGGTATTCTTGTTCTTTCTCTTTCAAACTCCTCACTATTGGCAGACAACTCAACCACTCTACCATTGCACATAATACATCGGCTAAAAGGATTAATTTTATCCCATAAATCTAACCTATCCAGGATTTCCACAATTTGCTTATGCGGACTGGTGTTGCGTACAATTAATCCTCTATCAACAATTTTTCTCATCAGTAACTGTCGGTCACGCGTAAGTAAAATACGCTTTTGATCTGCTGCTATCTGCGCTAAATCTTTATCGTCCCACTTTTCATCATATAATACATCAAATCCAAACAATCGTAAATACTTCACCAGTTTGCGTAAATGGACATCACAGATAAATGAAGGGGTACGCAGACTTTTTGGTCTCAGGCGGGTAGTACTGCTAATTTCAAATCGCTCAAATACTGGATATACGCTGATGTAATCACCATTTTTTACAATATAATCAAATCCAACGGAAATTCCATTTACAAGTATAAGGTCAACCTCAACGTGTGGCACACCTAGTGATTCAATTAAATCCTTCACGCTTCGTTTACCTTTCCAGCTTACAGAAAAAGGTACTTTTTGTTTGTCAAGGGGGAGAAAGTCATTCAGTTCTTCATAAAAGCGAATTGTTACGGTATATGGTTTCACTTTTTCTTTTTGGACGATGTTTCAAAAGGCTCTAAATGCACTATGACATCCAGCACTTTGGGACCTTTATCCAGAAGTGCATGCTTTACACTGCGTGCAATATCATGTCCATCCTGTACGGACATATTCCCATCAACCAGCACATGCAGGTCAACAAAATAACCGCTGCCAACGCGCCGTGAACGTATGCTATGTACTTCTTTAACACCATCAACATTCATAGCAATAGTATCTATTGTATTTACCTGTGTTGAAGTTGCACCTTTATCAGATAGTTCAAGTATTACAGGCTTTAAAATATCAAATGAAACTTTAATGATAAACAAAGCTACAATAACAGCACCAACATGGTCAAAAAAAGCTAAAGTTGGATGCGCCATGGCAAGTGCAACCGCAACAAGTGCTGGTATAGAACTTAATGCATCAGAACGATGGTGCCATGCATTGGCTACTACCGATGATGAGTCAATTTCTTTTCCTTTTTTCACGGTCCATCTATACAGCCATTCTTTTGATACAATTGAAATAAAAGCTGCAATGAGAGCAATAGCTTCAGGGCTTTTAATGTCAGGATCAAACGCCGTTACAATTCCGTTATAGGCAATCCCAATACCAACAGCAAATAAAGCTATTGCAATAAATGCAGTGACAATGCTCTCAATACGTTCATGTCCATAGGGGTGATCTTCATCAGCAGGGCTAGCCCAAAATTTAATTCCAATAAGCACAGCAACATCAGTAGTTAAATCTGAAATACTATGGACCGCATCAGCTACCATAGCCTGACTATGTCCCACAATACCTGCAAGTAATTTAAATAGGGAAAGCAGTATGTTTATTACCATCCCAATCCAGGTAACCTTTTTTGCAACCTTTGCTTCGTTTTGTTTTCCATTACCCATAGTGTTCTCCTATACGCAGCTTTGGCTTACGAATTACAATTGCAGACTGACCACTTACAGGGCACCTGTTTTCGCATATACCGCATCCAATACAGCGGTCCTCATGTACTACCGGTAACAATAGTTCAACGGTTACACCGTCCTTATTTTTGGCAATCGTTTTTTCAAGCGTTATTGCCTTATTGGCCACAGGGCATACTTCTTCACATACAATACAGTTTTGTGCTTGTGACCATGGAATGCAAATATCACGTATAATATATGCGGTGCCAATTACATACTTTTGTTTTTCCTTAAGCGATAGCTCCCGTATTGCTCCTGTGGGACATACATTTCCACACCGTGTGCATGTAAAATCACAGTAGCCTATGCGCGAAATCAGTCGTGGAGTGAACATACCATAAAAACCTGATTCACCTATACATGGATGCAGTGCGTTAGTAGGACACACATTCATACACTGGCCGCATCGTATGCATGCATCTAGAAATCGTGTTTCGGGTAATGCCCCTGGAGGCCGTATAATAAAGCTTTCATGTGATGCTGCAAAAAGCGATACCTTTGAAGCAGCAATCATCACTGATGATCCTGCAACAATCAATAAATCTTTTCGTGTAATTCCTTTGCAGGGAATACTGGCACTTTTGACTTTGGTAGGTGATTCAAATTCAAAAGAAATGGCATCATACTTACAGTGTTTAAGGCAATCAAAACATCTAATACATTCATGCTCAATTGTGGCAACGCCGTCAGTTGCTATCGCCCCCATACGACACCCTTTGACACATGCACCGCAGTGTACACACTTTGATGTATCTACAATTCTCCTGAAAATTGAAAAGTGGGACACCAGAGCATACATAGCCCCTAATGGACACAACACTCTACACCAAAATCGCCTCAATAATTTTGATAATGCTAAAATGATAAAAAATATCAGTGCAATCCATGCCCAGTTGTAGTAATAGAATGGATAATCTCTTGCCTGATATCCTGGCAATATCCATGACAAAGGCTCTGAGCCTATAAAAGATACAAATGGATACAGAAATAACTCATAGCTACGGTACGCAATGGTAATGGGGTCAATATATCCAGCTGCATTAAACCCTAATATTGCCACAATAATTGATGTGAGTAAAATCAAGAATTTAACTTTAGCAAATCTTTCTGGATTGGTTTTTATTTTTTCTTTTGTGACTAAAACATCAGCGGCATCTATAGTGGCACCCAGTGGACATATCCACCCACAAAAAAATCTCCCTAGCACAAATGTACCAACAAAAATTGCAATCCCTATACTTGCGTATTTAACAGTATGACTAATGATGAGCCCAATTGTGATTGAATGGATAGATAATGAAGGATAAAAACCATATTTTACATCAACAATAGGGTCATGTAGATAGATAATACTGGATATAAACACAAACCAGAATACAACCTGCCCTATTAACCTGTATAAAGACCATCGTGATGATTTCATACAGTCCTGGTTACTATTGAATAGTTATTTATATTGATACTGCCCATGCCCGATTGTGCTGCAAGATTGAGATAGCCAATAGAAGATGGTTCTATACCAAAAAGATTTTTTGCTGCATACGCATCAACTATTACCGGGTTTGTACCAAATATAACTGTTTTTGTTTCTTTGATGTCTTCAGGACTTCCTGATGATGGTCCGTGTTTGGTTAAAATTCTTAGCCCATCCAGTATTACAAGATGTACTTTCACTGCTTTATTAAAATCAACAATATTCCTGTGTAGATTAATATGATAAAAACCACGATTGCCACCAATTACTCCCATAAGGTTTTTCATGGCAAGAGTCAATTCAGCTGCGCTGTGATGTTTGGCTATGGGCATATTTATAATGCAATCTGCATTGAGTATATCCTCATACACATCAAGTGTATCAAGATTAAGGCCATCCTGCACCTTAACAGGTTTGAATTTTTCCCTGTTCATATAGACAATATCTACACCCACTTTACGTGCTACATCTTCAATGCCGCTTGAGTGATAGCACATACGAGCATTATGTACAGGCCTGTCCATAATAGCAACATGCGCTCCAGCTTTTTTGCACATTGAAGCAACTGCTTCAACCAATATTGGATTTGTAGTATGTGCACGTTCTGGTGTTGAGTTAAATCCTATGTTGGGTTTTATCACTACTTTCATTCCTTTTTTTATAAAACGTTCTATTCCACCCATCTCCTTAAAACCTTGCTCAACCATTGTAAAAATGGATTTTTGTGTTAACACTTGAGTTTTAATCACAACTAGATCAGAGTATTTTTCTGTAGCAAAGGCTTTTTTAAAGCCTGTGAGATAGTTACTGCATAATACTCCTACACTACCAAATAAAGTTGCAATGAAATTCCTTCTTGATATTTTCATGATTTTTCCTCGCTCTTTTGGGACCTTTCTTTATAAAACAAAGCTACTACTATAGCAACTATAAGTATTATTATGCCTATTACTAATGCTTGATAACTTTGCCAAGAATAACCAGGTTCTAATAAAGAGTTTTCAGGATTTTCAGGATCATAATATACTATTACTTTTTTACCAACCGGATATTCTTTTAACAAATCCTCATTTGATTTATTCATATCTTTTGCTGAGATCTGAAATCCTGTAATTTCCTCTCCATTTACTGTAAATGTATATTTTATATTAGCAAATTGTTGCCTATGACGATCCCAATCCATAAAAGATTGTGTTATAACACCTTCAGCTTTAGGCCAATATAAACTTTGCCGTGCATTTTGGATAAGTTTGATACCTACAAGTGTCAATACAGCACCAAATACAAATAAAAAAATTACTATATGCTTTTTCTGTGTCATAACAAATAACCTAAAAAAATGAAATAATTATGTAAAACTTTAATAATATCAGCTTTCCCCATAATATACTTATTTCTAACCAATCTACTTTATTAAAACATTATAAAATATTTTTTACAGCCTCCATATTATGTTAAGATAATTGATTAATAATATAAATTTTTAACATAGCTATTATACACTCATACTTTTTTTTAATTATAACGAAGGGTTTAATAAAAGTCAACTTTGTTTCTATAACCACCTGGCTAAAGAACCTTGTGGAGTTGTCTGTACGTGTAAAATTGCAGGGAATAGCTCTTTGACATCATCTATATGCGAAATAATAAAAATCTGGCGGTATTGTTCTTGTAAACTATAGAGCACATTCATTATTGCAGCTCTCCTGTCATTATCCTGGCTTCCAAAAATTTCATCAAATGCCATAAAACCCACTGCACCACTGCCACTGAAATCACGTATTGCATTGCTGATGGCAATGCGCAGACAAAGATTTGCACAGTCAATTTCACCACCTGAAAATCTATCAAGCGGATACCACTTCCCATCATCAAAAATCATAAAATTAAAATCGTCATCCACTGTGATTGACTGGTATCGGCCTTGGGTAATTTGATTAAATAAATTGCTAGCATAATGGGATATCACCGGTTTGACAGTTGCAAGTACTGAAGTTCTAAATCCATCCATAACTGCTTCAAGACGATGCAACAATTCAAGTTGCTGCTGTGCAATTTGCAATTTTTTACGGTTTTGGTTGTCTCTTTGCAATTCATTTTCAATCTGCTTTATTTCATGTTCTATTGCATTTTGTTCTAAAGTTGCGTTATTGGCTTTTTCTGCTATTGCATCCTTTTCACGGAGCAGCTTTTCATAATCAGCCTTAACTTTATTATAGGTATTTTCTGAAAAACCTAAAGTATCAAGCTCTGATTGATTTTTTTTAAGTAAAATTATAAGCTTTTCCTTTTCTTGTGTAAGCTGTACTATCCTTTTAGTAATTTCAGGGATTTCTTTAATTGATGTACTTAATTCTATATACATAGCATGACTGCTTTCAAGCTGTTTAAACTCATTTAAAACGTTTTCATAGGCACTATTATCAAATTCTATTTCTTTAAGATCCGCCAATGTAAGTTTCAAAGCATTCATAGCTTGCTGTTTCTTTTTAACCTCAAGCATTGATTTTTCAATATTTTTCTTTTTTTCATCATATCGTGCTTTTTTTTGCTGTAATTGATTTATATCATTTTCTATATTCTGTATTAGTTTTTCAGTAACTATACTTTTATCTTTTAACTCCAACTGCTCTTTGTGTAATTGTATCATTTCTTTGTGCTGGTAAGCATCAATCTCAGAAGAAAGGCGTGCAATTGTTGCATCATAAGCATCGTGCAAAGGCCTAAGGCAGGTAGGACATTCAGCATCTCTCCCCAATTTTTGTATCTGCTGAATATGCTTTTTTCTGTCCTCTATTGATTTTTGAATGCCACCTATTTGTTTTGATAGCTGTTGTAATTGTAAATTTATATCCTGTAAAGTCTTTTGAGCAAAAGCCTTTTTTTGTACATTCTCTTCAATCTCTTTTACTACTGTTTCATAATCTTTCATTTCAGATGTTTCAGATTCAATATACAACAATTTTTCAGTTACCTCGCCATTTAGTTGTTTATACTGTTCTTCAAGTTTTTGTTTTTCAATAGCTTTTATACGTACCGCCTCAAGCTCTTCTTTTAATTTTTTTACACTAATATACCGTTCCTCTTCTTTTTGTAAGTTTTCACATTGTGACTTCAATTTTTCCAAGTGTATAAGTTTATTTTGAGCTTCTTCAAGGTTACGCGTGCAATTTTCAATTTGGACAGCAATCTTTGTTTTTTGATGTACAAGTTCATTATATGCCTGATACAATTTCTGTTGATGATCAAACTCAATGCGCTTATTTTCAAATTGTTGTTGTATACGTTTTTGATTGGCTATAAGTTCTTCTAACGCTTTGATATGCCACTTGAGTTTTGAAACAAGTTTATCACATTCCTCATTTTTAGCTTTGATCTCTTCATCATTAAGAAGCATTACCTGCTGTCCCTCAATAAACTTTTTCTTTTCATTTTTGTCATCACGGATATTCTGTAAAATGTCATCAAGCATTGAAAATCCCATTATTTTGCGTATAAGCTCTCGGCGCTGTGCACCCCTTGCTTGAGATATTTCACGCAACTCACCCTGAGCAGCAAAGACTGAACGCATAAATGCTTCTTTTGGCATACCAATAATTTTTTCTATAGCACGAGATACTTCATTTGCTCCAGTAACTATCGCCCTGTCATTTTTAAATAATGTTGCCTGAGCATTTAAATTTCTTCCTCTAAACTGTCGCACAACTTTATATTCATTGTTTTCAATCTCATATACTAACTCTATCTGTACAGTTGCAGTATCTTCAGCAAAGATAGATCGAATATATTCCCTAAGTGTGGGCAATTCACCATAGAGCGCACATACAATGGCGCTAAAGAGAGTACTTTTACCACTGCCGTTTTTGCCAATTATGCCAACAAGTCCATCCTTAAATTCTATTGTTGTATTCCGGTATTGTCTGAAATTAACAAGCGTAAGTGAACGCAAAATCATATTTTAACCTTTCATTTCATTTAGTTCATCGTAATATCTTTTAAAATAAAGCATGCCCAGCTCTTCAACTGCAGTTCGCTCTTTATCATCATTGATTTTATCTTTACAGTACATTAAAAAAAGTTCCTTAATATTAATGTGTGTTGATTTACATGAGCTATCGGTGCTATGCGTTTTAAAAATTCGTTTTGGCAATACTATAAGAGCATGCTCAAACTGCTGGGCAATCCAAATATTGCTAATACCAGCGCTTTGATGCGCCTCAATATCATGCAGATAGATACTTACTATTGAGCCATCTTCAATTTTTGTTGAGTATTCCTGTATTTCTTTCTTTATGTCTTCAACAGAACGCTGATTGCATCCCTTTATATCAAAGCGCACCCAATTGCGTATTGAAATAGGAGTAAACTTTATTATTCTTTCAGTACCGATAGTTACTGTTACAAAGCCTTTTTGCCTGCCAGCTTCCCTATCGCTGAAGCGCTCTGTAGACCCACTATAGCACACATTGCTCCAGTCAGGCAAAACCTGATAATTGTGCCAATGCCCCAATGCTACGTAATCAAATGCCGTAAGGAGTGAATAATTTTTGTCAGGGAAAATACGTTCACCATACTCCTCCAAAAGATAGTCCTTTCCTAATGAAGTATGCATCAAAAGTATATTGATGCCATCTTTTGGTTGAATCATGCAAATTTGACGTGCATATTCAGCTTCATCATGAATATGAGGAAGACAATGGAAATGAATACCATTCAGCGAGAAACATTCATAGTACTGATTGTACACCGCATATACACCATCTATAGTCTGAAGTGCCTGCAAAATGGGACTAGTGTATATTGTTTTAGGTGTGCAGTGATTTCCTGCAATGACTATAAATGGAATATCTCTCTGAGTAATTCGTTTTATATGCTGTAACCCTTGAATCAGTGCACGGTTAGATGGTGATGAACGGTGAAACAAGTCACCTGTGTGGAGTACAAAATCAGGGTTACAATCTATAATGCAGTCAACTGCTGTGGCAAAAGCATTGTATACATCTGCCTCACGCTGATTTATACCCTCATTGTTAACCCTGTCAAAATCATTAAATCCTAAATGTGTATCAGATATATGAATAAATGTTAGCATAGATTACCTCTTTAGTTTGTTTGAATTTTTTTGCTATGCTTTGTCAATCAATTTGAAAATAAAAAGGCTGCACAAAGCAGCATCAATGGTATTATATATTTTTACCACTGTTGATACATCACTTCAGCAAAACCTAACATATTGTTTATAGTAATTTTTGAACCATCATCCAATATTACGTATCCAGAATAATAACCAAAAACTTTATTCAGATATGCCTGTGTCGTTATTATCTTCTTAATTTCTTTTATTGTGAATATCTCCCACAATTGTTTTAAAAAATTAATCATTTCTTTCACTGTAATATCAGAATGTAATAAATAGACCGGTTGTAATGTCATTTCAAATCGTTTATCATTACTTTTAAAAACCCATGGTTTCATATAATCATTAATATTATAGTGCCAGATTACTTTATCAAGCTTATGTACTTTACCATCATATACAATACCGTTTTCAGTAGCTTTATGATTAGCGCCAAATCCATATCCCAGATTAAAACTTAATAATTTTCCCTTTACTACACCTCCACCTGCTGCCCATAACCATTGATTAATTTCAGGCCAGGCGCCACGTCCCCAATCAAGAACACCAAATGTTGTATCATCGTTGAAATCATAATAGTTATTTCCAATTTTAATAGTTCCTTTAACCGTCAAGCTTGGAACTTTATATTCATAAAAAAATAATTCCCGTTCACTAAACGGGGTAATAATAGCCATCGCCTCTTTGCCATGTTGAGTAAATGTTAGCATTCCAGAAATAATTTTTTCTTTATCTTCATTATCAAAATAAAATTGTGCAATTCTTTGATTTTTGATTTTTTTTATCACTACTGAGGATTTACCTTTTATAAATTCAAGTACATCATAAGTATTTGATGGGAACCGTATCTTATTGGGTCGTACCATTAATGTTATATTAGCAATCTGCTTATTGTTCTTTATATCAAATAGTTCTATGCTACACATACCAACAGTAGCGATGTCTGATATTGTTATTCCACCACAATAGTTTGTATTATAAAAAGTATAATGTTCCCATTTTTTAATGTGCTTCTTATCAGCTTTAATATTTTGTTCATTATATATTATCAGTGGATTTCGGGACCACCCAGCTACATTCAAGTCCCCTGAACTATTTAATAAGTTCACTTGCTTCTTGATTTCTATTTGTTTCGATATACTATTATCTGGTATTTGTATTGGTCTAATATACTTCCCATGTTGGTCTTTAAGTAATCCAGATTTTGCGTCATCACAGTACTGAATGGTACTGCATATAACCAAGATAACCAATACAATTAATAATTTTTTAAACATATTGAGTACTCCTATGAAAAAATGATATCACCACTTTCATTTGTGACCTGATTCAGGTTATACACTCACTCTGTCATTCAGGACTTGATTCGGAATATTCATTCACGCTGTCATTCCGAGCTTGGTCCGGAATCTTGTTTACATTCAGATGTTGAATCAAGTTCAGCATGACTTATCGTGGTGTCATTCCGGGCTTGGTCCGGAATCTTGTTTAC
>JAOAIH010000074.1 GCA_026414805.1 Spirochaetota bacterium
GAGTGCGCTGAGGTCACAGAGTAAGCTGGGGTTCAGAGCATATATTACAAGATCCTGAAACAAGTTCAGGATGACCCGCAGTCATTAACTGTAAAATCACCCTTAGGGGTCAGAGCCAAAACTTCAAAATCTCCGTGTTCTCCGCGCGCTCTGCGTGAGATAAAAATACATCACGCAGGGTGCGCTGAGGTCACAGAGTAAGCTGGGGTCAGAGCATATAATTTTACAACAATTACAATATTATAATTGACAGAACAGCATTTTCATTACATACCCATATATATTGTTCCAATGGAGGAAAAAATGCATTACTGTATTATTGGCAATGGCGTTGCAGGTACTGAAGCAGCGTTAGCCATTCGCTCTCAAGACAGCTCATCTGCAGTAACCATTATTACGCAGTCAGTTCATCACATGTACTATCGCCCACGCCTCATTGAATATTTAGCTGGTGACATTAAACCAGAAAATCTGTATATCTATAAGCCTGCAATGTATGATGAAAAACACATCGAAGTGCTATTTAACACACAGGTTATTGATATAGATACCAAATCAAAACTTATACTATTACACAACGGTTCAAAGATTAAATACGATACATTATGCATTGCTACAGGTGCAACGCCTAACATACCTAACATTTCTGGCATTACACTTAAAGGTGTTTTCAGTATCCGCACACTTGAAGATGCAGACGCAATCATTCATCATATTGAAAATACACACCATAAACAAGTAGCAGTAGTTGGTGGTGGTCTTTTAGGACTTGAAACAGCTTACAGCTTATGTAAACGTGGATGCCATGTTACTGTCATTGAGTTTTTTGACCGTTTGCTACCCCGCCAGCTTGATAATGAGGGTGCCTCAATTCTAAAAAATCTTCTGGAACAAAAGGGCCTGCAGTTTGTATTGTCAGATTCGGTTACAGAAATTGTGGGCGATAGCTCCGTACAAAAAGTAATCTGTAAATCAGGAACACAAATTAACGCAGACACTGTGATTTTTTCAATGGGTATTAAACCACAAATAGAACTTGCAAAAAATGCTGGGCTTGCAGTAAACCGTGGAATACTTATCAATAACTATCTCCAGACATCAGAACCAACAATTTTTGCCGCTGGTGATCCTACTGAGTACAATGGCATTTGTTATGGTATATGGCCTGCTGCACGTGAACAGGGTAAGCTGGCAGGAATGAATATGGCTGGAGTAATGCAGGAATACAAAGGCACATTGCTTTCAGTATTGCTAAAAATAACTGGTATTGACCTTTACTCAGCAGGCGATTTTAATAAGGAAGGCACAAGATCCATTGTTCATAAAGCTGATAGTGTATATGTAAAATTTTTATACTCTGATACAGAGCCTCTTGCCGCAATTGTCATTGGCGACATGAATATTATAAAGCTTGCTCGTAACGTCATGGAACGCAAAGCTGAAATAAGTGAACTTATCACAAAATTTGCATAATTTTTATAGACAGTTTCAACACTAATTGCTTATCTCCCCTTTAAATAACTTTCTATCCTGTTCAAACCCTCTTCAATATTTTCAAGTGACGTTGCATAAGAAAATCTAAGAAATCCCTCACCAGCACTGCCAAAATCAATGCCCGGAGTTACACCAACTTTAACTTTTTCAACAATATTAAATGCTTCTTTATATGAATCGCTGCAGAACGCACGGGCATCAGCAAATACATAGAATGCACCTGTTGGTTCCACATGGATTGTAAAACCCATTTGAGTAAGACGCTGTATCATGTATTTTCGCCGGGCATCATAGGTCTGCCGCATCTTTTCAACGTCTGGCTTTGCATATTTCAATGCTGCAATACCTGCCCATTGAATAAAGTTATTTGCTGATATCATAAAATTTTGATGAATGCGTTGCATTACCTTTGTGAATTCTTTTGGAAATATACAGTAGCCCAAGCGCCACCCTGTCATTGCATACAACTTGGAAAATCCATTAATAACAAATGCCCTATCAGTAAACTCCAGAATTGAATGAGCCCTGTCTTTATATACCAGACCATGATAAATTTCATCCGAAATGATAAATTGTGCATCAAATTGCGCCATTGTCTGGAGAGCATCTTTACTCATCACAATGCCGGTGGGATTACATGGCGAGTTTATCATAATAGCTTTTGTTCTGGGAGTTATTTTTTTCTTTATGTCTTCCGGCCTATACTGAAAACCTTCTTCTGGATATGTTACTATTTCATTCACTCTCCCACCTGCCGCAATGATAAAATTCTGGTAACATGGATATCGTGGATTTGACACAATAACATCTTCACCAGGATTTAGTATAGCAAGCATGGCAAAAAGCAGTGCCGGAGATGTCCCTGTTGTCACCAGTATTTGATCGGGGGATAGTGAAACATTGTACTCGGTATAATAGTACTGGCAAATAGCTTCCCGCAATTCCAGCAATCCCAATGCATGAGTATATTTTATCTTTTGTTTTTTTAGTGCTTCTATGGCAGCTTCTTCAATAACCTGTGGCGTTATAAAATCGGGCTCGCCAACTTCAAGATGGATTACGCGTTGGCCCTTACGTTCTAACTCTTCGGCTTTTGCCATGACATCCATGACAATAAATGAAGTAAACTCATTTGCACGTTGTGATAGCATTGTGAGATAGCTCATAGAAGTATACTCTCATCATTGAATTGATTTATATGCAATTATCACCCAAAGCATACTGTACGTTCCATACATTGTCTCTAAGCACATTGATATTTTCTAAATACAAGAAGACCATCACTTTAATTTCATGACAAGTCTAATTTACAGTAACTATCGCAAAAAAATTATGGCAACTATTGACAAAATTGCACTTTCATTTTATTTTAATGATTGATTCAATTAACAGTAGCTATCCTACATTTTATGTATTGAGAAGAGGTATGCCATGGTTCAGATATTGATTTTATACTACTCACGCTCGGGGAATACCCAAGAACTTGCCAAAGCTATTGCTGAAGGTGTTAAGCAAGTTGAGGGCGCGCAATGTATTCTGCGCTCAACAGCAGAAGTAACCAAAGATGATTTTTTGAACTCACATGGCATAATTGCCGGTTCACCTGTGTATTTTGGAACAATGGCAGCTGAATTAAAACGCCTGTTTGATGATTATGTTATTATACGCAGAAAAATGGAAAATAAAGTAGGCGCTGCATTTGCTACTTCCAGTGACCCTTCAGGTGGCAAGGAAACAACTCTCCTTTCAATAATACAGGCTATGCTTATTTATGGGATGGTTATTGTTGGTGACCCTATGGAGGCTACTGGTCATTATGGTGTATCCTGCATTGGCTCTCCTGATGAGAAGACAAAGAAAAATGCAGCATTGTTAGGAAAACGTGTTGCCGAATTAGCAAAGAAACTCTGGGATTAATTGTGAAACATTGTGCCATCATAGTAGCAGGTGGTGTGGGACAGAGAATGGGATCTTCTGTCCCAAAACAATTCTTGCAGCTTGGCACCAAACCTATCATTGCGTGGTCTGTTGAAACTTTTATTACTTCAAAATTAATAGATATCATTATAATAGCAATTCATCCTGACTACAAACAAAAGCTTCAAGAAATTGTAAACATCTATTTTCCCAACAACAAAATAATCATAGCAAATGGGGGCGCAACCCGTCAAGAATCGTGTTACAATGCATTGAATGCCTATGACTTTTCAGCTAATGACATTGTGTTAATTCACGATGCAGCCCGCCCTTTTATAACTTCAACTATGATCAAACAGTGTATTGAAGGAGCAAAGCAAAACAGTGCATGCGGAATATATGTTCCCGTAAAAGAGACAATTGCACACATTGCTGATTCAACCGTTGCACAAGTTTTGCCCCGGCAAACACTGTATGCAGCACAAACACCACAATGTTTCCGCTATTCAATAATTTCTGATGCACATAAAAAGGCACGTGATAATAACATTCGTGATGCAACTGACGATGTATCATTGGTGGTAATGGCAGGATATACAGTTAAAGCAATAATAGGCGACTTTTACTCAAATATAAAAATAACCACAAACCAAGATATGGAATTAGCTAAGGTTTTAGTAATCCAAAAACATCACAATAAATAGTCCATAAAGCTTTTACCCTGAGTTTGACGCAAGTAGGTATTAAATTAATATATTTAATCTATCTTTATTTTTTTGATATGTCCCAACTGCTTAAGTTCTTCAAACAGTAAGCGTATACTAAAATCTTCATCCATACGGCAATGAACAACCAGATCCGAAGTGTGATTTTCCACATCTTCAGTAATTGATACCTGCCTGATGTCTATTTCACCGGTATGTGTCTTTATTGCTGTCAAAATCTGTTTTGCTGCAATAGCATCCGAATAATATGTAATCTGCAATATTCTTACTTTTTTCTGTTCAACCAGCCACAATTCAATTTTTTCAAACACCTGTAATATTACCACCAAAAACACGGTAGCTATCGCACCTAAAAAATAAAACCCTGCACCAAATACCATACCTATGCCTGAAGTTGTCCAGATTGTTGCAGCAGTGGTAAGGCCTTTTATGTTAAACCCATATTTAAAAATTGCACCTGCACCAAGAAAGCCAATACCGCTGATAACCTGTGCCGAAAGCCGTGCAGGATCTCCTGAATGAGGTGAATATACATACGGAATGAAATATGACAAAATCATTATTATACATGCACCCAAAGACAATACCATGTGTGTGCGAAGGCCTGCAGGTTGATAATGACGCTCGCGCTCAAATCCAATACAAAACCCTGCTATTATCGCACATAAAATTCTAACAAACACAGTAATAGGATGTAATACATCAAGACCGGTAATAGTATCAATGACAGTATTCATTTAGTTTTTCTTTTAATAGCTTAATCTGATTTTCAATATTTTCAATTGAAGTGCTTCCATACGATTTTTTTCTTTCAGTTGATTTTTGTGGATCAAGATATTCATAAATATCACGATCAAATTTGTCTGAAAATGTTTTTAATTCATCAAGTGTTAAAGCAAAAAAGTCTTTTTTATTTTGTTCACAATGTTTCACAATTGTACCAACAATCTCATGTGCCTGCCTGAAAGGGATTCCCCGCATTACAAGATAATCAGCTACATCGGTAGCGGTGGAATAATTCTTGTATACTGCTTTTTTTGTTATCTCACCGTTGACTGTCATGTGTTTAATCATTTCATCCATTCCTTTTATAACAAGCTTTACTGTATCTACTGAATCAAACAGTGGCTCTTTGTCTTCCTGTAAATCACGGTTATAGGTCATTGGCAATCCTTTTAATATAGTGAAGAGGGCAAAAAGATTTCCATACAACCTGCCAGTCTTCCCGCGTATAAGTTCAGCAACATCAGGGTTGCGCTTCTGAGGCATAATAGACGAACCTGTAGTTACTGAATCAGACAGTCTTATAAAGTTAAACTCAGCAGTTGACCACATAATTAAATCTTCAGCAAGCCGTGAAGAGTGCATTCCTATCATTGCTGCAAAATACAGAAAATCTGCAATGAAGTCCCTGTCGCTCACCGCATCCATTGAATTATGTGCGATAGCTCCAAATTGTAGCTCTTTTGCTAGATAGTGTCTATCAGTGTCATAGTTAACACCTGCCAGTGCTCCGCTTCCTAAAGGTAGAACATCAGCAGCATCAAACGCATTGTGCAGACGCTTCAAGTCGCGCAGATATGCCCATGCATACACTAATAGATGATGGCTAAAACGCACTGGCTGGGCAATTTGCATATGCGTATATCCAGGCATAATTATTTGCATATTCTCTTCGGCTTTGTTTAAGAGCGACTTCACAAGTGTAACACAATATTGCTGTATTTCTTTTATCTCCTTTTTTAGATATAATCGCACATCTGTTACAACCTGATCATTACGTGAACGTGCCGTGTGTAAGCGCTTTCCTGCATCCCCAACAAGCTGAGTTAATCGTGATTCAATATTCATATGAATATCTTCAAGCTTTTCGTCAAAAGGGAACAAGCCTTCCTCAATTTCTTTTTCAATAATCTTTAAACCTTTAATAATATCATCACAGTCATTTTGTGAAAGTATTCCCTGTTTACACAACATCCTGGCATGAGCAATTGAGCCTTCAATATCTTGTTTATACAATCGCATATCAAAATGCAATGACGCAGATATTTGCTCAGTTACTTTAGAGGTTGTTTCTGAAAACCTACCACCCCACAGTTTTTTATTGTTCAAGTTGAATCTCCCTTAAAATAGCATAGTAGTAAATCTTTGCTAATTACAAGATTCTTTGGTTTACTCAACACGATTGAAACAAATGCTACTTTAATCAGTTTGGATAACTGCATACCATTTGTAGAACAAGATTGTAAAACAATAATCATTTTTTCTGTCAAGTATAATGGGGAATCTACGATTTTATCTGCTGCAGAATTATATTAAGATAATTGTCTAATTCTCCAATTAATGGTTTCAACTCATATTCAAGTATGTCTGAAAGGCTGACAATATCATTGTTTTCCATGATTTCAACTATCTCAGATAACATATCCTGCAATCGTATATTGTGTTCCTCAAGCGATTGATTATTATGCATAACTTCCGCTAGATTGATACCAAATACTGGTGATATCTGATAACAGGTTCGCATATATAGATAGAGAAAATCAATAAGCGTGTGTATGATCTCCAGTGCTTCATTATCTTTACCCTTTTGATACAGGCTGGCTATCGCTTCCAGATTATCCACCTGTTTTGGTACCATTGTTTTTATATCAAGCAAAGTCTTAAAAAGAACATCCGGGGAATCAACACTCTGTACAATGAGGTGTTTTAGCGCATCACTGCAAAGAAGGACTCTGAATAACGTTGTGACATCATGAAACAATTCATTAATTTTATTAATTTCAACGCTTGATTTGTCATTTGCAATTGTCTGTTGAAGTAATTGTATTGATTCAATATATTGTTGTACAGTCATATCTTTAAAACGAACATCTTCTCTTTCTAAGCCTAACATGTGTAATACTGACTGCAATACAGAAACAATCCATTCAATGCCATGGTGCAATTGAGTAAATTCACTATCAGTTAATTGGGAAAGGCTTTTGCCTTTTAAATACTGCTGTGCCCTATTGCAATATGCTATTCCTTCTTTGATTGAATCAATGACAACATCACCAACAGACTGCACATAGCAATTGATATTTTTAATTTCGTGTATTGGCGTTTCAGGTGCAGTGTCAGGTTGATACAGTACTCCATCAACGATTGCTCCAGAAAATATGAGCTTTCGTTCGGATGCCCAATTATACACCGAACTCATCACATCCTTTACAGTGCACTCTTGTTCTATTGCAAAATCAACAGGGTGGTCATTAATTAAAAGTTGCATTGCATACCTCTTATACCAACATTTATTTTTCAGTTTGCTTTTGTAAATTTTTCATCTGCATATCAAGCCAGCTGCCCTGAGATTTAGAGCCTGATATTGCTTTTTCCATTGAAGCAAATTTTTGCCTCAATTTTTGCTCATACGCCTTGAGATGCTCCTGTTTCCGTTCTATCCGCTCATCAGTTGCTTTAATTGAAGCATCCTCAAGGTCCATTTTTGCCACAATAATATTTTTACCCGCACTGACATAGGGATCAAGAACGGTTTCCATTTTAAAAGCAAGTCCATTGTCAATGCGGTTATCGCCGTCATTGTCCGAACCAAAAAATTCCTGTACGCCTTCAGGATTTTCCGACAATACCTCAACAAGTTTTGCTTCATCAATGATAAGCTTGCCTTCCCTGATTGTTTCCCACTTTGCATTAATTTCGCCTGTTGATACGCCAATCTGGTACAGCATTTTAATAGGATTTTGAGCATTTGAAGGATATGCAGAGCTAATTGCAGTTTTTAATGAATTTTGAAGCCGCATAAGAGTCATATCACCTATAAAAATACCATTTTTATTTTTATCTTTTTGATAGTCACCAACCTTGTCACTTTTTACTGCCTTTGTCAGTTCATTATTAAATGCAAGGTAGTCATTATAAGCTTCAACAAACTTCTTTATCTTTTCAACTGCCGTTTCAGTGTTTTGACGGATTGTAATTGTTACTGGTTTGGTAGAAGTACCAAGCAAATTAAGAGTAACGCCCTTTAATACATCGTCAATACCAGTATTTTTTGGCCTTACTATCTCCACCCCATCCAGCTTGAATTTTGCATCACTTGCCTGAGCTATGACATTTTTAGGATCAAGTATCCCTTCCCCCTTCAACTCAGTAATCAGCGCAGCATCCTGAAAAGTAGCTTTGCCATCATTACAATAAAATAAAATTTTTGTTATTTTTTTATCTGCAAAGTCTTGGCCTACTGGCAATTCCTGCTTACCCTGCCGTGCAGGGTCAAGTTTGTATATCTTTTCTATCCGTTTTCCATCCTCTACTGAAACTACCCCAACACCTATAACATCTTCGACCTCTTTTTTTGGCTTCTTTTCAAGTGGCCGTTCTCGGGAAACATTATACCCCTTTAATTCAATACCTTTGATTACTGTGGTTTCATCCGGTCCTATTTCTATTTTATAAGGTATAACTTCTTCCTCTGATTTTTCCTTTGAATACGATACACTAACTTCAAGGATTGATTGCTTTACAGCTTTATACTCAACCGGCAAAATATATTCACGCCATAATTTAGCATCAATAGTTAATGACTTACCATCTTTATCAACTGTCAGGGTGCCATCTTCATCTTCTACCGGTTTTTCACCAGTATATCCAGTAAAATATTTAGTATCAAATATTATGCGTTGTGATTCTCTTCCCGCACCCTTTTCTCCTTTTACCAGTCCAATCTTTTTTAAATATTCTTCATCACCCCGTATTTTCAACTCACCTTTTTTACCCGGTACTTTGGATTCAATTGTTAAAATACTTTTATCGTCGATAGTTTTTATTGTCGTTGCCGAAACTACACTTGACGCAACTTCATTAATCCTATCACTTAACGATTTAATATTGCCTCCACGAAATTTAATTGTATATGAATTTCCATCAACTTCGATGCTAAAAGTCCCCGAAGGCAACATCTCATCTTCTTTAATCTGGTCACTGGATATTTTGTGAGAGGAAGCCAAATTCAATACTTCTAATGTATGCGTACCATTTTCTGCATACCGTGATGCCTGTGCCTGCAACACACCAGGATCGGAAATCTGTACACCTTTTTCTTTAAATGGTGACCTGAATCCATATAGATCTTTTATTGCATTGTTTAAGGTATTGAGTTTGGTTTGCAGCTGGCGCAAAGCTTCTTTACGGAGAGAGTATCTATCTTTTTCCTCCTGCCATTGGACAATGGGGCGTGCTTCCACCTCTACCAGTTTTTGAATTATCTGGTCGGTATCCATCCCTGATGCAACGCCGCCTAAAGTGACTGGCATACATGTATCCCTTCATGTAAGATAATAGTAAAGATAGCAATGTATCCATACTATTTCAATACATTATCGGCAAAATTTAGCAATCACTCAAGCGACATATTACCATAAAATTATCGTGACTCATCAATAAACATGCCTATCATTTCCCTGATCTGAGCAGCCAGCCTGATTACCTCTTTTGGTGGTATTTCCCGAATAACCTCGTTGTTATTGGCATCCAGTACACGCATCACTATTCTGTCGGTTTTTTCATCTACCGAAAAGGCTATACGGTTGTTTGCTGTTTTTGCTGCTGCATTCAGCATTTCTACTGCATCATATAAATTTTCCCTAGAAAATCGCGGCTCTTCGTATTTCCTCTCTTCTACTTTTGCTTCAGGCTGTTTCACCTTAAAAGCAGTGAGCGGCATGTTCCCTGAAACTTTGCTAATATCCATACAAGTCACCTCCTTGTATACTGTAAAAAACTTCCCTGTAAAAAATTAAAAAAATTGTTGCCCCCTCCTCGTAAACTCTGAAGAGAGGGCAAATTCCGGCCGGCACTGCGGTAGCCGGATTTCCCTCATCCCAATAAATGCAATACCAACTGTGGCTTGAAATTAGCCTGAGCCAGCATCGCAACACCACTCTGGACGAGGATCTGGTCCTTTGTAAACTCAACCATTTCAGCAGCCATATCCGCATCCCGTATACGGGAATCAGCAGCTAACATATTCTCATAGGACATCGCCAGAGCATGGATGGTATTTTCCATTCTGTTGTAGTAGCCACCAAGGTCTGCCCTTTGTCGATTCAGCTTATCTAATGCTGCATCGATATACCCTATCATGGCATTTGCCTGTCCAACAGTGGAAATTGACCGTTTCCGGTTACCATCGTACAGGTTTAAAGCCTTGGCACTCATTGTAGCAATGAAGGCTCTAATCCTTTGTCCCTGGTTTGGTCCAATATGAAAGAATATGCTTCCCACTCGCGAATTGCGCGCATATACACCGGTGAGCATCTTCATGCGGTTGAATTCAGCTGATGTTGAAATCCTGTCGATTTCATCAATAAGCTGCGAAACCTCAACCTGAATCTGCGCACGGTCGGCATTGGAATAAATCCCATTTGCAGCCTGTACCGATAGCATCCGGATTCTTTGCAGAATATCATTGATCTGCTGGAGTGACCCTTCAGCAACCTGAATAAACGAAAGCCCGTTTTCGGCATTTCGTTCAGCCTGGAACAAACCATTAATCTGCGTCCTCATTTTTTCGGACACAGCAAGCCCTGAAGCATCATCACCAGCCCTGTTAATCTGCTGGCCGGATGCCAATCGCTCAATGGACTTATCCATTCGCGATGAGACGATCTTAAGCTGCCTGTTAGCGAATATAGCGCTTAAGTTGTGATTGATTCTCATAAACTCTCCCTCCCTTGAACGTTAGCAGGATATCCCAGTATTTCTTTTGAGATATCTCTGGTTTTTCGGTATGTTCATCATGAACATACCGGACCCTTTTTGGGTCAGGGGTGTACTCCCCAATGTTGCCCGGACTGCCCATCATCCAGACCTCATCAGCTGCCATAATTCCGGCAGCCGGTGACGCCCTCCCTTCATCACCGGCCGCCAGATCAAGCAGCCGAATAAAAAGGACAGCCCCGGGATAATCGTCCAGGGAGAGTGAGAATCATCACATGAGTTTTCAAAGAACCGTTTAACGTGTCCCCTGCGTTATACAAGTAAACGCAACACCGATTGGGGTTGTAAATTAGCCTGTGCTAACATCGCAGTGCCCGACTGCACAAGGACTGTGTTCTTGGTAAATTCCACCATTTCTTCAGCCATATCAGTATCACGAATACGAGATTCTGATGCCTGAACGTTTTCATAGGCGGTCATAAGCCCTTTTGCAGTATGCTCAAGCCTATTGTAATAGGCACCCAAGTCAGCACGCTGCTTGGAAAGCTTCTGCAAAGCAGCATCCATTACACCTATAGTTGCATTTGCACCACCTGGTGATGTCAGTGTGATAGCAATCTTACCCGTAGCATCTTTCATCTTGAAAGCCTGGGCTGTCATGGTTCCAATGAAAACCCTCACGCGCTGATTGGCATTAGGACCCATATGGAACCACATGCTAGACTTTGGATTGATCTTGGAGAATTCACCAGTCAATATCTTGAACCGGTTGAATTCTGCCTGTGATGCTATACGGTCCACTTCATCAACCAGAGCAGATACTTCAACCTGTATAAGCTGACGATCTGCATTGGTGTAGATACCGTTTGCAGCCTGAACCGCCAGAACCCTGATTCTCTGGATTATCTGGGCAGTCTGCGCCAAGTACCCTTCTGCAGTCTGTACAAACGACATACCGTCTTCGGTATTTCGTTCTGCCTGACGCAAACCCTGTATCTGGGTACGCATCTTTTCCGACACTGCCAATCCAGAAGCATCATCGCCTGCTCTGTTTATTCTTTCACCAGACGACAGCTTCTCCATACTTTTGTTCACACTCCACTGTGTGAACTTAAGCGTTCTGTTAGCATTTACAGCGCTCATGTTGTGGTTGATAATCATTTTACACTCCTTTGCACATTAGTTTTGGCTTCCCTGCCATTGTATACACCACACCGGGCAGAAAGTGCAGCGTATATGTTTTGGCAGCATAATAGCTGCCTTGTTCCAGGCTTGTATCTGGGCTCATACAAGACCAGAACTACCAAAAGGCCAAGCCTGGAGTGCATATATCAAACCACATACCCCAATAGGTGTTTTCAAAGAGCAAAGTCAGGAGACACTACTCCCTGCTCGACTTTTCGTCACCGTAGGCTGAAAAAATAAATGTTGAAAAAATAGTTTTATTGGCTTTTATAGTCGTTTATTTTTATTTATAATAATATATGCTATCAATCATACTCATTTTTGATATTTTTCAAAAATTTTCATATTGCTAAATGCCCCCTTCCACAGCACTTTTTGAATTTTATTCCCGAACCACAAGGGCATATGTCATTTCTCTGTGTTTTGAAAAATGAACCATTCGATACTGACATCTGCAAATTATATATTCGTTGCGTTAACTCCTTCTTATGTATAGTATAATGTGCAAAAAGCTTTTTCCATGCGTTGCATAAAATACTAGGATGCATAGTATTATTATTGGTTAATCTATAACGCGTACAATCTCCCCTACAAAAATCATATATGGAACAATCTTCACACTCCTGAAATGTAATGGATTTCATTTTACTGAATGAATCCCGTACAGGATCATTCCATATATCATATAGGCGATAGCTCATAATATTGCCCAAATGCCATTGCGGATATACAAAGAAATCGCATGGATAACAGTCTCCATTATGCTCCACAACGATATATGAATTGCATTTATCCAGCCAGCAACACGATGTTTTTATTCCATTAATTGAATACATGAGAAGATCCTGAAATAGACGTATCTGAACAAATGGGAAACCATCTTGATACCATTCATCAAAAAGATCACAGTAGAAATTACCAAGATCATCTCCATTAATGCTATACGGTAATGCGCCATTTTCACCATATTCAACACACGGTATAAACTGAAGATAGCTAAAATTATTTTGGCGAAAGAATGAATACAGCTCTTTTGCTTTCTGTACATTTGCATCGGTTACCAGTGTAAGAATATTATACTGTACGGCATGTTCATTCATGAGAGCTATCGCCTTCATAACTTTTTCAAAAGTGCCGTTGTCTGCATAATCCCTGCGATAGACATTATGGATTGCCTCTGGCCCATCCAAACTAATGCCAACCAAAAAATTGTTACGGGATAAAAATTGACACCACTCATCATTGAGAAGAATACCATTTGTTTGGATTGAATTTTCTATCACCTGATAGTTTTTTTTTAATCGATTTTGTACAGAAACTATCTCCTTAAAAAAATCAAGTCCGGCCAATGTTGGTTCACCACCCTGCCAGCAAAATGAAATATATGAGGCACCACTATTTATGGCCCCTTCAAGTAATTGCCTAGCAACATCAATTGGCATAACCTGCATAGTACCTGGATACAGTGTGTGCACTCGCTTATAAAAACAATAGGTGCATGATAAATTGCAATGGTATGATACGGGTTTTACTAAAAAAGATAGAATGTTCATACAAAATCTTTTCCTACTTCCAGCCTCGTATGTTTGCATAGAATTCCTTTTCAAAAGCAACTAGCTTCTCCCGCATTTTTTGTGCAATATCTGGATGACATTTGATAACATTGTAACTTTCACTTTTATCATACTGCATGTCATAGAGAATTGGCCATGATGCAAGTGTAGGTACTTTTTGATCTGAATCAGGTGGGGTATAATCATGACCACCAGCAGCAGAACCAAAAAATGTATCGGGTTTATCCAGTGGCACAGGCCATCCTCGTGTATTACTATACCGTATATATTTCCACTTTCCTGAACGTATGGCTTCAATTTCCCTATAATGAAAAAAATATAATGCATCATGAGGTGATTGTGTTGCTTTGCCTGTTAAAAGCGGCATCAAATTATTTCCATCTATAATCCGATCCTTTGGTAATGTTAACCCTACTATGTTACATATTGTAGGAAAAAAATCAATATTCATTGCTGGTAGTTCACACACTGCCCTCTCTTTGATTACACCAGGCCACCGGGCTATCATTGGTACCCTGAAACCACCTTCATAACTTTCACCTTTTTTGCCTCGTAATCCACCTGTACTTCCATCAAACCACGGCCCGTTATCACTGGTAAATATTACCAGCGTGTTTTTATCAATATTATTCTTTTTAAGACATTGCAGTATCTGTCCCACACTCCAATCAACTTCTGCAATAGTATCACCATGAGGGCCAGCTTTTGTTGTTCCTTCAAACTTTTTTGAAGGGAAGCATGGCTGATGTGGGTCTTTGTGTGCTAAATAAAGAAAGAAAGGTTTATTCTTATTTTCATTTATAAATTGCAAAGCTTCTTGTGTAAATAGCCCTGTATACTTTTGTTGTTCAAGGCCAATATCTTTTATTATCATTTTTTTATCTTTAAAAAATGAAACTGGCCAGTCATCATTACTTGCATTAAATCCCACAAATTTGTCAAAGCCATAATTATGTGGATGATAGTAGTCATCTACAACAAAATCACCTAAATGCCATTTTCCAATGGCACAGGTGGCATAGTTATGCAATTTTAATGCTTCAGCGATAGTTATTTCAGAATGAGGCAATCCATTGACAAAATTCTTTGCACCATGTAAATCCACCACACCCAAGGCACCAAATATATAACCTAACTCCTTTACAATTTTGCGCATAAAGGTGTCTTTCCCTGGTTGTAATGGGAATGTGATACCACAGCGAAGTGGGTAACGG
>JAOAIH010000075.1 GCA_026414805.1 Spirochaetota bacterium
CGATTGGTTGAGTTAGAAGAACAAAAAAAAGATGCGATAGTTGCCTTTAACGGGGATAGGCTTTTTTCTTTATCCAAAGAACAGGAAGCATTGCTCCTTGATTTAGAAAAGCTTGAAAAAGCACGTCAGCAAAATATAAAAAGCTATGCAAAACATCATTCAGTTCCGCCCGATTCCATGACACTTAAAGACTTTATATTACTGTCACGCCCACTTGATAATGAGGACCTTTTTGCAAAGGCTTCAGAGCTTAAGAGCATAATAGAAAAATTTGCACGCTTACATGAATCCAATAAAAAGCTCATTAGTGATAATCTGGAATTGTTTAATGTTATCCTTACGTCTTTGAGAAAAGCTGCCACAGTGGAAACAGGATATGGACCTAAAGGTATAACACAGCGCAGTGCCAGTGGGGCAGTATTGATGAATACAACAGTGTGAGGTAGAGTATGAATTCAACATTCATGGGGATAGAAATTGGGAAAAGGGGGCTTTTGGCTCACCAGCAGGCACTGCATGTTACCGGGCATAATATATCAAATGCAGCCAATGAGGAATATTCACGACAGCGAGTGGTGATAACAGCAGCTGATCCTTTGTATGTACCTGCATTAAACCGAGCAGAGCAGCCAGGCAATATTGGGCAGGGCAGTGAAGTTGCCATGATCCAGCGCATACGCGATGAGTTCATCGATGATCGCATTATGGTGGAAAAACAGGCTTTTGGTTACTGGAAAGCGCGCAATGATTTTATCTACCAGATAGAGATGGTATACAATGAGCCATCGGACCAGTCAATACGAAGCCGATTGGATGCGCTGTGGGAAGGGTTTCAGGAACTATCAAAATACCCCGAAGAGCGCTCAACACGTGAGGTGGTTAAGGAAAAGGCCATAGCTTTAGCTCATGAAGTTAAATATGTGTATGGCAAATTGTATGAATTGCAGAAACAGGCAAACAGACAAATTGGCCATACAGTGAATCAGATAAATGAATATGCTCAAACAATCCGTGACCTCAATGAAAGGATATTGAAAGCAGAAGCATTAGGTGATAATCCCAATGACCTGAAAGATAAGCGCGATGCGTTGATTGAAAAACTGTCTCAGCTTGTAAACATTAATGTCAGCCGTACTGATAAGGATGAGCTTATTGTATATATTGGGTCAGAAAATCTGGTACAAGGCGAGGTGTTCAGGCCACTAGTTGCTATAGAAGACCCTGAGAACAATGGCATGTTCAAAGTATTATGGAAACAGACGCTCACTGATGTCAATATTCAAAGCGGTGAGCTGGCAGGCCTTATTTCAATCCGTGATGGTGTTTTGCGACAGAACATTAATGACGTTAATGCATTTGCAATTAATTTAACTGACCTTGTAAACGAAGTGCACCGTGATGGGTTTGGCAAGAACAATCAGACAAATAATAATTTCTTTAAACACATTGCTGTCAGCGACAATGTAGAGGGAAACTTTGATCTGAACAATGATGGTATTTATGATGTAACAGCTCTGTTTAAAATTTCGGGCAATAATAAAGTTGATGCTTCAGCTGCTATCGGGATTACAGGTACACTCACATTTGTTAAGAACAATGCAATAGACCAGGAAATCAAGATAAACTATTATGCAACCGACACACTGCTTGATGTCATTAAGCGTGTCAATGATGCCAAGATTGGAATTGTGGGATATATCAATCACAACAGCCAGCTGGCTTTCAAAGCAACTATCGCCGAAGATACTGATAAAAAAAATTTTATTATACGACACCTAGAAGACTCAGGGCAGCTTTTGGTGGGCTATGCAGGTATTTTGAAAGAGTCAGGCCCACAGGGTGCATTTGACTACAGGCGGGTAGATGATATACGAAAGATTATTGCATCCCGTGAGCATATCACCATCACACCGATGTTTAACCCTGCTTCGTATATGGACATTGATGATGCAATCAAGTATGACATAGATTCCATAGCTGCTGCAAAGGGAAAAGACTTAGGTGGCACAGGCGACTTCAATACATCAAATGGTGTAGGTGATGGAAGCAACGCCCTGGCACTGGCAGCACTCAAGCACAAGCATGCAATGATTGATTCCAACGCAACATTCAATGATTTTTATACATCACTTATCTCGCGTATTGGATCACAGGGTGAGGAAGCCAAAGACAGAATCGCAAGTCAGGAAACTCTTTTAAAGAACCTTGCTAATCTGCGCCAGTCAGTCTCTGGAATTAATCTGGATGAGGAGATGGCAAATATGGTTCAGTTCCAGCACGGGTACAATGCTTCAGCACGGGTAATTGCCATGATTGACAGGATGCTGGAAACAATTATTAAGTTAGGCCAGGGGGTGTAAGCCATGCAACGCGTAACCAATCAAATGATTAATAATACAATGATCTATAACCTGAACCGCCATCAGCAGGACATGGATAAAATGCAGGATATGCTTGCAACGGGGAAAAATGTGCAGTTTCCAAGAGATAATCCTGTTGCTGCCACCAATCAGATGCTGTATAAAACTGCACTTGTTGAAATAGAACAGTATATTAAAAATATTGATGAGGCAAAGTCAAAATTAAGTGAAGTAGACTCTGCGCTACAATCTGTGATACGCATCTTTCAGCGTCTGCGTGTGCTTGCAGTTCAGGGTGCTCATGGTATATATACTTCATTTGAACGCAAGGAAGCAGCAGCAACTGAAATTAATCAGATGCTTGAAGAGCTTGTTAGCATCGCTAATATCAGGGGGGCGACAGGTAAGCCCATCTTTGGCGGCTATCAGACAGGCACTGAAAATATACCTGACCCGTTTGTTCCCATATACCAGACACTCACTGCGGGAAATCAGGGCAATGCAATGATTGGTGTGCAGTATCGTGGAAATACCGGTAAGATTCTGAGAGAAGTAGCAACCGGTGAGTATTTAGATGTGAATGTGCCAGGCAACTGGGCATTCTGGGCAACCAATCAGGTGCTGTCGGCAAATAAGGATGTTTCGCAGTACAGGGCACTTGCCACGCAGTCGTTTAAAATTGATGGTGTATCAATTCAGGTTGCTGCAGGCGATACTATCGATATGATTGTTGATAAGATAAACAATGCTGGTTTAAGTGTACGGGCTTCTATTGGTGCGCGCAACAACCTTGTGCTTGAAACAACGGTGCCGCATGCCATCTGGCTTGAGGATGAAGGCAGCGGGACATTCCTGCGTGATGCCGGCATGATAAATCCTGACTTTCCCAATCCGCCAAACAATATTGATCCAACGGTGTCGGTAAGCGGCATGTCAATATTTGATATGGTTATACAACTGCGTGATGACCTTGTACGTGGTGACCAGGAGTTAGTTGGCGGGCGAGATTTAGGTCTTATTGATATGGCACTTGACAATGTGTTGCGCCACATTGCTGCAATAGGGGCAAAGGAAAATCGGGTGGAAGAACTTGCAAAACGTTCAGAATACGCTAAAAGTAATATCCTTGACATACTGTCAAAATCTGAAGGAATTGATTTCCCTGAAACAATAATGAACTTCAGATGGCTTGAATCAGTGCATAATTATGCGCTTGCAGTTGGTGCACGGTCAATAAAGCCAACACTTATGGATTTCCTGCGATAAATTAGATAACAAGAGGTAGTCACGTTGATTACAATAGTCACAAAACCATTTGGCCAGATTGAAGTTGATGAACGTCAGATAATTGATTTTCCTGAAGGAATTTATGGCTTTGAGGATATTAAAAAGTTTGTAATTCTGGATGCAAACGAAAAATCCCCGTTTAAATGGTTACAAGCATACAGTGAGCCCGATTTAGCTTTTGTCATTATACGCCCTGTTGATTTCATGGTGCAGTATGAGCTTGACGTATTGCCTCAGGATCTGGAGGATATAGGGGCAAAAAGCCCAGACGAGGTGTTGGTATTTGCGATAGTTACCATACCAGAAGACCCTTCCAGAATGACAGCTAATCTTCAAGGGCCAATTATCATTAATCCCAAAACGCGATGTGGTAAGCAAGCCATATCGCTCAACGATAAATACAAAGTGCGCCACTACATACTTGACGAGATAAAAAAAGCACAGGTGAAGGGGTGAATTCATGCTGGTACTGGCGCGCAAAATAAATGAAAGCATAATGATTGGCGATGATATTGAAATCGTAATAATTGATATAAAGGGTGATCAGGTTAAATTAGGAATCAAGGCACCAAAATCTGTTGCAGTGCATCGCAAGGAAATATATGAAGAAATACAAAAAGAGAATATTGCCGCTATGAAATCCCAGCTTAAACCCGATACACTCAAAGATATTACTGACATATTGAAGACACATACAGAAAAAAACATTGACAACCAAAAAAAATAATAGTAAATACACATACAATGTTGTTACCCTTTCGGATGGTAGCTGTGCGCTACTGTCATACTGGATTGTATTTTGAGGACCTCAAGTTATACAATAGATCCCAAATAAGCTTTGCAGGGTTCGTTATTATAATCTTATTTATGGGGGTTATATGCCTGATGTCATTGTTCAGACAAATGTACTGTATCTTGTAGCTTTCTTCTTTATAGTATTCGTTATACGTGAGATAGTAGCATTTAGAAAGATTTTGAAGCTTAAATATGTCTTCACACCACTTGTAACATATCTTGTTATTATTATTGCTTTATATCTATCCTATGTGCGTGGTTTTAATCAATATAATATTTTTATTATTGCAGGGCTTGTGTTTGCATTAATTGCTGATACATTGCTTATGATAGAAGAGATAAGTTTTTTTATCCATGGGCTGTTTTTCTTTTTATTAACGCATATCTGCTATGTATATGCATTGAGTATTAACTATAATTTTGGCACAACAGATATAATTGTTGGTGTAGTTGTACTGATACTTTTCTTTTCTTATTATCTGTTGATTCATAAAGCAAAAGGGAAGCTGTATTTTCCAATAATACTCTATATGCTCGTGCTGTCACTAGTGATGCTTATTGCTATAGGTACATTGGTAAAAAATATATATCCACGGGGTGCCATTGTAACCATTGCTGCAGTTCTTTTTGCAATATCCGATGGAGTACTTGCCTTCAATCAATTTATACGAAAAATTCCTCATAGTACTGTCGTGACGTGGTCGCTGTATGCACCTGCACAGCTGTTGTTTGCATTTTCCTGCTATTATTAGAAATTTTTCTTATAATTTTTCTTGTTAAAATTTACACTTTATTAGTATAATTTATTGATAATACAATTCAATTAATGTAATAATATTATGGTGGGGTGCTATGAAAAAGACTTTGGTATTCTTAGTAGTAGTATGTATTTCCTGCGGACAAATTATAACGCAAACCCCAAAAAAGGATTATGAACGAATATATAAAAATTTGACCAATGCAGAATCAATCGAAAATCTGGTGCAGAAGAATAAACTGTTAAATACAGCATACACCCTTATTATGCAACGACATGGAGAATTGGTAAAAGAAAAAAAATCTGATGCAACTGTAGCATCTTTGCTTGCCTATTACTATTTTTTAAAAGGAAACTATCAGGATGCAGGGGCACAGGCTGAACTTGCCCAGTCTATTAGTACAGGTACAGATCCCATAGGCCTGATTTTACAAGCACGTATACTCCTTGCCACCAAAGGGAAAGCTGGTGCTGGAAGTGCGCTTGATATTTTGCGCTCATTGGAGGGTTTGGATAATCCAATGGCGTATATAGCAACAGGCGATGCATATTTTTTAAAATCAGATTATGATAAAGCCCGTGATAACTATACAAAGGCATTATTGCTAAACAAAGAATTGCAGGTTGTAGCTGCAAACCGCCTGGAAGTTATTTCGCGTATAAAAACATTAACTATTGATGTAGCAAAAGTATCTGACTTTATTCTTGAACCTGTAATTACTAGAGATAAACTTGCGCATTTACTGTATGAAATATTTGAAATTCAAAAATATATTACAGTGACAAAACCACTGCCCGCCGATTTTATTGATCTGGCTAAGTCTCACTATGCAAGTGCAGTATCTGCATTGCGCAGCAAGGGTTTTTTTTCATACATTCAGGGTAACACCTTTGAACCTTTTATGGTAGTATCTAGAGGAGAAATGGCAAAAGTTGTGGAGGATTTTTTGGTGCTTTCCCGAAACAACGAAGGATTGAGGACAAAATATAAAGATGAATCACCTCCGTTTTTTAATGATATAAAGACCGATAACGTGTATTATAATGCACTACGGCTTGCTTGCGATATGGAAATTATGAGTGTTTCCCTAAGTCAGGAGGCATATCCTGACGAATCGGTTACAGGATTACAAGCAATAATGATAATTCAAAAATTGATAAAGTAAGCCATTATTTTAATAAGGGGTTATTATGAAAAAAAGCAAGATAGCGATACTTTTATGTGGATTACTAATCGCGGTAATTATTGGTGCCATAACATTTGCACAGTTAGAAGACAAAGCTAAAAAAGGCCAAGCAATTTCAAGTCCCAGGATTACCTACAAAAATTATATATGGATAGAGGGAGAAAATGCAGTATCTACAAATTTTGCCCGCGAACCCATTTATAATTTTTTCTGCAGCAATAAATTTGCACTACAGCTTTCAAAAGATGTAGAGCCTCCACAGGAAGGATATTTTGCTACGTATGTCTTTTACGTAACGCACACTAAAGAATACGATTTATGGATGGGATGTACTCCACCGGGCTCAAGGTATAAGGATAGGCCAGGGTATGCTTCACCAATTGAATGGAAAATTGACAATGGTCCGTTTCAAACAGCGTCAGCTGAAAATGTGTATGTTAAAAGTTTCTATGGCATAGGTGGCTACTACTGGGTGAAAATAGCATCCGGTACACTTAATGCTGGCAAACATACATTAACAATACGAGTTAAACAAAAGCGAAGCAGTGGATGGGATTACTATTTCTATATTGATGCAATTGTACTGTTTCCTCAGTACAGTACGGGTATTGCAAAACTTATGGATTTTCCTGAGGTTTGGCCACAGGATTTTACAACTCCCGGAGATGGCATTATATTTAATACTCCTGAGTTTTATGAAAAAAAGTTACGAGCAAATATAAGCGACAGGGAAGCGCTGTTCACTCTTGTACAGATATATGGCTGGCTGTATGATTACAACAAGGCAATATTTTTATTGCAAAAGTATCTTGAGAAAAACCCGCGTGACATTGATATGCGGTTACAATTGGCTGCCTTTTATTCATGGTCGGATCAGCTGGATGCAGCTATCAGCGAATACAAAAATATTATATCAATAGATGAGAAGAATATCACTGCCCGAAAGCTCTTATCGGTGCTTGCTGGCTGGAATAACCGTTATGATGAAGCAATAAAGTATTACCAGGAGATTATTGCTATAGAACCTGAAAACGTTGATGCTTATGTTTCGCTTGCCACGCAGTATTCGTGGAAAGGTGAAATGAATAGAGCTATCGCCACATTTGAAAAAGCTGAAAGTTTAGCCCCAAACAATGCTGATGTTCTTGAAGTACTGGGCGACAATTACTACTGGGCAGGAAGGGCGTATGATGCAATACGCCAGTATTATCGTATTATTGACATAGATGAAAAGCGAATATCAGCGTATAAAAAGCTTGCAAAGATATATCTTGATTTAGGCGAAAGTGCAAAGGCCAGTAAAATAATTAATGATGCAAAACAGGTAGTGGATCTGTATCCGGAGCTATCGGGCATATCCCTTGATGTGAAAGATGAACTTGCAAAAGAGCGAAAAGCACTGATTGAAAGCTATAAAGAAGCGCTAGTTAAGAATCCCGATGATATTAATTTGCGAAAAGGGTTGGTTGATACCTACATCTGGAACAGAATGTATGCAGATGCGGTCAGAGAGTATGATGCTCTTTTGGCGTATAAAATGTTTCACTCAATTGAGCAGGCAGAACAAAAGCTGGCGCGGTTAGCAATACATACTGTGGGATTGCAGTCGCTCAAGCCAGTTATTACACATATCCAGGATGATGTGCGCACACTGCAGAAACAGTATGCAAAACTTATAGCTGACAAAAAGAAGGGAATTATTGCACCTCCATCGATTGCACGTGATAGGGCACGGCTTGAGGCTTACGCTGCAAAATTAAAAGATATACAGAAAGAACTATACTTATACAATGACATCATTGCTGCATTTGGAAAAGATGTACAGACGTATACTGCTATGCAGGCAGCAACAGGCTTTCAATTGGAACACGGCAGAATTTTACGGTATGCAGCTACAGCAACTAAATTAAATCCCCAGCTTTATCAGCCGTATAAGGTGCAGGGTACTATTGAATTATTATATGGAAGTCCTTCACGTTCAATAGATTATTTTGAGACAGTAAAAAAATTATCTGCCACAGCTGAATTCCCGGGCCTGCCAATGGCATATGCACAAACGGAAAAGTTTAGTAGGGCGATAGCTCTTTTAGAAGAGTCACTGCAAAATAAAAAGATTGCTACTGGTTACAAAACCGATATCGAAGCAGTACTATCACTTGCAAAATTGGATAAAGGAGAAGAAGCGGGCATACAAGCTTCTGTTTCTGACTTTGAAGAATCACTTTCAAATGTCGTTACATTGCTTGAAGCAGTCAGTAGTGATGTTGACCAGAAGTTGGTATTTGGTTGTGCAACAATTCGTAATGTATATGAAAAACAGTTTATGGATCTGGAACTGGATAATGCGCGTATATATAAAGAGATAGCTAATTTTTATTTGCAGAATGGAAATTATAATGCCTCCCGTGAATATTACAGCAATATTCTGAAAGTGCAGCCGCTTAACGTTGAGGCTAATTTTGCCATGGGAAGTATAAATGAGCTTTTAGGGTATTGGAAGGATGCCAAAGAAAATTATGAAATATGCATTAATGCTCAGCCTGATTTTGAGCATGCACGTAAAGCTCATTATGAACTACAAAAGCAACATGCTCCTTCGATATCAGCAAATGGTATATACTTTCATGACAATATACGCACACGATTTGGAATTGATGTCAGTGGATTGTATGAGCCTTCTCAATATTTTACACTGCAGGCAGGCTATGAATTTAGAAAACAGACTGATACTGGAGGAATAGCTACTACTGGGCAGCTTTTTTATCCCTCAGATGGCAATGTAACAATGCACAGAGCTTTTGCACAGATGTCAATTCCTGTTAGGATTTTATATATGCGGTTTTTTGCACAACTGGGTGGAAATATGTATTCGGGGACAGTTAATTATGGAAATCCCTTGTATGATTCAACATTGAATTATATGTCATTAACCTATGGTGCTGGAGTATGGTGGACACCACCTGCAACAGGGATAACAGTAAAAGTGACTTACAGCCATGATGATGAAAATGATTTAACTCAATCATTAAAGATGAAGTTCAGGGATGCAATCACCTATGATATGATAGAAGGCATCCTTGATATTAATTTTTCCGAGTACAATTTTCCATTGAGCAAGCGACTGTTTTTATATAACAATGTGCAGTACCGAATGCTGTCGGATTCAAACACACGGATGTCAAGTTTCAATCAGCTTACGGTACGAGTGTACCGCATACCGCAATGGAATATGTTTTTTGATGTAGCTGGTATTTACGCATACGAAGACACAAAATTCACGCGGTACACTTCAGGGGATATATTGCTTGTACCGTATTGGGCACCACAAGGGATATCGTATTATGGTCCAATGGCTAAGGTAACTCAACAGGTGGAAAATATTTTTGGCGGCACTTTGTTATATTCGGTATTTTTTCAGTATATGAATAATTCAATTGAACAACGAATTATGATGCCCGGCATGTCTGTTTCACACAACTGGGATAAATTACAGATCTTTGCTGAATATATGTATTCAAATGTAACTTTACCTAATTCAACAATAGATAAGAGGTATATTTCGCATGATCTGAAATTTGGAGCAACAGGAAAATTTTTCAGTATTTATACACCAAAAGGGGCAGGTGGCAAACCAGTACTTTTTGTTTCACCAAATCCTACTCTCATAACACCTGATGGCGATGGCAAAGACGATTTTACAACTTTGAGCCTAACTGCTTTTGACGAAAAAGGTATTCAACAGTGGTGGATTGAAATTTTAAATGAGAAAGGTGAAAAGGTTCAGGAATACAGTTTAGCAGGTGCAGTACCTGCAACCTTCAGGTGGGATGGCACAGGAAGGAATAATATACTTGTTCCAGAGGGGAAATATTATGTTCAGCTTACCATTCAGAATTCTGCTGGCCAACGATTCAGTTCTAAAAAGCAGGAGATTGTACTTGCCACTGCAAAACGTGCAATTGCTCTGACCCCTTCATATACAAAGTTTTCGCCAAATGGTGACAAGATTAAAGATACTATTTCATTTGTTATTCAGGCAACAGATAAGAAAAATGTGGCACAATGGTTTATTACGGTAAGCAGCAAAAATAAAATTGTAAAGACTATAAAAGGGAATGATTTTATACCCTATGATGTGTTATGGGATGGGAATGATGACAACCTCAAACCCGTGCCTGATGGAGAATATACTGCAAAAATGACCATTAAATATGATGATGGTATTGTGGTTGCATCACCGTCTGCAATTATTACTGTAGTGACTAAAGTAGCTGTTGATATAAAAGTTGAACCTAATGAAGTTGTACCAATACAAACCACCTTGCGTATTACCCCAACTATTGATGGTGATGTTACGCAATGGCAGGTGCGATTTATGCGTGATGATGGTGCAGTGGTGAAAGTTATTAATGGTGCTGGAACCCCACCTAAAGTGATATCATGGGATGGTACTGATGATAAAGGACAGCCCGCTGTGTACAATATGCAACTTGCTGCTCAAATGGAGATAACGGATGATGCAGGCAATACAGCCTTATCAAAGAAAGTGCCTTTCATGGTGGGATTTTTAGTAAAACAGGAAAAGGGTAAACGAATTGTGTACATGTTTAATCAGGATACTATATTTAAAGGCAGAAGTGATGAGCTTACAGTACATGGTGTATTTATCCTTGATCAGCTTGCAGGAAAACTGACTAAAATGGCTGGTTTTACAAAAATTACTATCGTTGCCTATACTGATACGATGGGGAGCAAACAATCGAATATGGCATTATCACAAAAGCAAGCAACAGTAATAGCTGACAGGCTCAAAAACCTCCCTGCAGAAATTAAAGCTGTGGGGGCAGGATCAGAATTATTGTATCTAAAGGATAAACCTTCAAAATGGGATATGCGCTATGAAATTGAGCTCTATTAAAAGATTAACTATACTGCTAATTTCTATCTGGATAGTAATAGGATATACGACAAGTTCTTTTGGAAAAGCAAAAGGACTTACGGTGCTGTGTATATACAAATCTTCAGAAGGATATACCGATGATAATAACCCATTGAAATGGTTTTTTGAAAAGGATATTACAGTAAATGGGCTGCAGGTGAAATACCACGATTTTGATAAAGGATTTTCCTCATTGGGGAATCTTGAGGATATTAGGGCGATAGTTACCTGGTATAATGGTGGTGTTGTTGCAAATAAAGATATAGGCATTAATTATGCAAAATTTATGATTGGCGCAGCAGATAAGGGTATTAAGATTATAATTGTTAATTCATACGGTGCGTACGGCTATAAGGATGGCAATGAAACAAAGTGGGATTTACTGCCCTATATCAGACCGCTGTTTACAAAGATAGGGATTTATTTTCAGGGTTTCTGGACCAACAACCCCAATAACATAAAGATAATTTATAAAGACAGTGCAATGGTTGAGAAAGATGAAAAGCAGGATGTGACAAAATCATTGCACTATCAGCAAATAATTCCTCTCCGTGAAGATGTAAAGACATATCTACAACTACAACGGACCGATGCTCCACCACAGGCTGGTGATGGAAAGTCAAGCGTTATTGTAATATCCAAAACGGGAGCATTTGCGTTAGAAAACTATGTGGTTCGTGGTAACAAGGTAATGCTGAATACTTCAGCTTTTATTAAGGAAGCGTTATTCTACGATGACGGCTATCTTAATGTTGCTGTTATTATAGGTGATGTAGATAAATCAGAGATGGTGAGAAATAACATATCCTATGCCTTTAAATATGCAAAAATCAGATATGATTTGTATACAAAAGAAGATCTTAAAAGTTTGGTAGTCAGTGATTTATCCGAATATGAAGCAATTATAGTCGCAACTAATAATATAACTTCAGTGCCTATAGGGATAATTAAAAGTTATGTTGAAAATGGAGGCAAATGTATCTTTTTGAATTATGTTGAACCTGATACTCAATACAATGCTTTTTTAGGAATCAAAGAGTATTCAAAAAAAATTGAATATAATAAGCAAGGCTTTGCTATTGATCCTTCATTTTTTATGAATGGAGTGCCTATAACTGGAGAAGATATTGGTTGTAATGTGAGGAAAGCAGTTCTTGAAAATGATGTTAAGATTTTAGGAAAAATAGTCTCATTGTTTGATTCTGATAAATATCCAATTGTGTGGGAAAGAATTGTTAATAAAGGCAAAATATTATATTGGAATACCAATTTGTTAGATGAGTCAAAACTGGTTCGTGGAATAATTATTCAAAGTGTATATAAGGTATCAGATGTTTTTGCAACTGGTATGATCAATGTAGGCATGATGATGATAGATGATTTTCCTGCACCATGGTGGAATGTTGCATATAAGCCATATAGAATTAAATATTATAGCGATATTTTACAAAATGAAAAGGATAAATTCAACCGTAAAAAGTTAGAGGAAATTATTGAAAAGCTAAAAAGGCTGCCTGATGAAACCGACACGCTTTTTATATCCGATGTATGGTTTAAGGATATACTCAACTGGCAAAAACAGTTTGGTTTTGTATACTCCAGTTTTCTTATATTTAATTATAACAGGGATACAAAAGCCGATGAAGCAGGTTTTTTTGTGAGGGATTTTTATCTATCGCAAAATGGCTTAAGTACCAAAATGGGAATTGCAGCACTTGAAAATGGTTTTGAGCTTGGACTCCATGGATACAACCATATGTCATTAACTCTTACAAAGCCAAAGGAATACGATTCCGTTCCATGGCCTGATAAAAAAAGTATGATACAGGCGTTAACTGTAGCAAAGAATGAATGGATAGCTCTTTATGGAGAAAATGCATTACCATTTACATATGTAGCACCACATAATATAATTGATGCAACGGGTTTGCAGGCATTAGGTGAGGTGTTTCCAAGTATACGGGTTGCATCTACACTCTATGTTGCTAAAAGCGGTGAGGTGGAACAGGAATTTGACTGGACACCTGATAACAGGTTTTTCCAGATTCCTCGTATTACTTCAGGGTATTATTTTCAGGATTTTGATAAATTTGCCCTCTATGATGCATTCCATAATTTTGGCATAATAAGTCATTTTATACACCCTGATGATGTTTTTGATGAAATTCGTTCAAAATCGTATGAAGGATGGCAATGGCTTAAGAGTAATTTTGAAAAAGAATTTGGCACGTTAAAACAAAATTTTCCCTGGATTCGCTGGATGACTGTAAAGGATGCTTTCTATGAATTTGTGGTATACAATTCTTCAGCAATTAATTTTAAGGTAAAAAATAATTCACTTGAAATTTATACACCTGGTGGAGCAGGACGAAACTACTACGTTCGTGCCCGTATACCAAAACAATACAAACAGCTTGTCAATTGCAGTTTAGTACAATATACACCAGCAACAGGGGATATTGTTGTAAAGACAAATAAGTACAAGGCAACGATAGTGTGGTAGATGGTTACAGCATCTATTCAATAGACACTACGTTTTAGTACATCTGCAGCTTTGGGGCAAATCTCCTTAAGTTGCGAAAACCTGTGGTCAGCTGCCTGAAATCCAAATGAAAAAGTTTTCCCTCCATCGGATTTCCAGTAGGGTTCGCCTTTTCGTGCCCTTACATATTCATCACCAATAAAGGCAATGGAATTCTGATTGCAGTCTTTATGTGATGGATTATTTTTAGTACATTCTTCCAGGCACATAAGTATCCAGTTGTCACTTACTTTACTCTGTGCATATATTGATATTATGAATGATGCGGCAAAAAACAGAAAAAAAAGAAAAACCATTTTTTTCATATCAATTTCCTCCTGAAAATTTAGAATGCTTAAATCATGAAAATAAAAAATCCTATGAATTTATAAAACTATAGACATTTATACCAATTTTACTACTTTGCCCCATACTTTCGCAATACAGGTGCTGCCTGTGTGCTTGCTTTTTGTAATACTGATTCACCATTATCATCTTTAGCGTTAACATCTGCACCTTTTGCAATAAGCAATTCAATTATTTTATTAC
>JAOAIH010000076.1 GCA_026414805.1 Spirochaetota bacterium
ATTGGTGCACCGGTAGAGTATCTGCCACATAAAAAAGGCTATTGTTATTCGTTACCGTTTGATTATTTTACTTACCGTAATGAACGCATGCTTTTATTTTACATTTTTTTAACCCGACTTATTGAAAGCCCCACACACTTTCCGTTTATTGACAGAACAATCATTGACAGCATTAAAAAGTCTCTCAAATCAAGCTATTTGCCTCTTATTAATCGTATAACATATGAAATAGAGGAATGGGAGGCATTAAATATTGAGTTATTCAGTAAACTCTTTGCAGCAATGCGTGATGGTTTGTTTGTATCAATACAGTATGCTGATGTGAAGGGTAATGTAACTATAAGAGCTATCGCCCCTGAACATTTTATACATTATGAAGGAAGATGGTATTGTATTGCATATGATGATAGTAAAAAAGGTGTTCGCACGTTCTTGCTTTCGCGCATTAAAAAAGCGCAGGTTCAAAATAGAAAAAGGACAAAAAGGCTTTCAACTGAGGAAATTCAAAAATATATCCAATCAACCTATGGTATTTATAAGGGCAAAACAGGTAGTACTGTATGTATCAGGTTTTATGAACCGGTGAGCAATATTGTAAAAAAGCAGGTGTGGCATAAACATCAAACAATAAGAGAAGGTAAGCACCCCCAGTTTGGCACTTATATAGATATGTTGTTGCCGGTACATCACCCTCAGGAGCTTTTGGGAAAAGTACTTAGATACGGGAAATATGCGGAGATAGTGAGTCCCAAAAATATTCGCAAGCAGTGGCTTGTGGCCATTGAAGAAGCCTACACACGGTATTGTGAAAAAAAGAAATAGGTGGGACATTATATGTCATTCTGGTTTGTTATATTGATTTAAAATATAAATGATAATGAAAAAGTAAAAAGTAATAGGGAGACATTATCATCGAACTTTTATTTTGCTTTAATACTTATTCTTTTGTTTGAGGAGTTAACCATGAATTATAAAATAAAGTATCTAATAAGTGAAATTCCTATCCTAGGAGCGATGGTACTCATTTTTTTAATATATACTTTATTAGTTAAAAATATTGGTATTTTTCATTTTGTGATACTGACAGTGTTTGTATATTATGGTTACTATAAATACAAGCGCTTTAAGAAGCTATGGGCTTATGTTGAATCCATTCGTGAAGAAATATCTTACAATAATAGAATGACTGTATATCTAAATTCCTTAAAATACGCAGCATTAAAAACTGGAGATGAATCAAAATAAAAGATATGAGAGAAGATATAATGACTAATTTTGTCAATACAACAAAAAATCTATATGAAGCGGTATGCATTAATCAAAAGAAGCATGAAAGAATAATCCATGCCATAATAAACAATACCCTGTACAGATTATATGTGCCATTGAATGGTAAAGACCCTGAACTTTTACTAGAGAATGTAATAAGTTATTGTCACAATTCACAGGATGATTTTGTACTTTTTAATGATGGAACTGTCGCTCATGTTCAGTCTGGTAAAACAATTAGAGTTGATGATGCTTTCAAAGTACATTTGTGTGATGTAGGTTTAGAAAAAGAGGTGTTGGTTGTTGGAAATCACACATTGACAAATTGGAATGTTAATGATGATAAAGTGCAAAGTTTTGCATATAATGGTAATATAACTGATGGTTATATGCTGGATAAAAATAAAACCGTAATGATTATATCAGATGGTGTCATATTTGTTGGCGGAATTAAAGATACAACAAAAATCCAAATATCAGGCGCTGGGTATTTTCTTCGTAAATTAGGATCTCATGGCTACTTATTTGCTGATGGCTTCCTTTACAAAGGAACATATATTGATATAGGCTGTGTACCAGAAAAAGTTGTATTCATGCCACAATTTGCTGTGGTACTGGTTCATAGTGATTTATTTGCGTTTGTAATTGATGGCACAACTTACGGGCTCACGTATTTTGAATATGATAATGAAATATATGATATCTATTATACTGATGGAATGGAAGGGTTATTGGTTTTGGATAATGAAGGATTCACTATTCTTGAACTTAACATAAATAATTATAATATTGTCCAGGATGTTAAATTATCGTGAAACTTCAACCTGGCCATATACTGGATGGCGCAATGCAGCTACATTCACAATACAGCTTGCAAGTGCCCCATATGAAAGTCCTGCATATTCTGCTGAATATACTGTAGAAGTATCAGGGCTGAAATCCGGATTGGGATTAATGTCAAGAATATAGAAAATGCCATCTTTCAACCGCATATCGATCCTTGCATAATCGCGGCAGCCCAAAGCCTTATATGCTCTAAGTGCAGTTTGATTTAACATTTCCAGTTGAATATTGTCAAGCGGTGCAGGGATTTTTAAATGAATATTTTCATAATGTACTGTACCAGGAAGAAATTTTGAATTATATGTGCATACTCTATCTTTTATATTATCAAATGCACTAAAATCCATCTCTGCAGGAGGTAGTGCATGAATGACTCCATTACCCCATAGTGTGACATGAAATTCCCTTCCGTCAATAAAATCTTCAACAATTGATGGTTGTTTAAAAGTAGTGAGGATGTAGTCAACTCTGTCTATAAGTTCTTTTCGGTTGGTAACAACCGAATCCTCTGAAATTCCAATACTGCAATGTTCAAATGCAGGTTTTACAATTGCAGGAAATCTTTCCCAGTCTATTGTTCTGGGATTATCGGTTACAATACCATATGGTGTTGGAATATTTTTAATGTTCAGTAATTGTTTAATTGCAGCTTTGTTCCAGCAGAAGAAAAGTACATCAGAAGGAGAACCGGTATAAACAAATTGATTCTCTTCAAGGATTTGAGCTACTGCGTGCTCACTGTGATCAACGCCTGGCAAACCCTCGCACCAGTTGAAGAGGATGTATTCGTTTGGATTATAGTTGTGTAATATTTTATCCAGAGAATGATGAGTTACAGGAATATCAAGTACAGTGTGGCCTTCATTTTGTAATTCATTGATTAGTTTTTGTGCTGATTGATATGCTGCTTCCTGTTCGTGCAATTCCCATTGTGGATCAATGTCATGGAGCACAATAACAGGAATATCTCTGCGTCTTTGTGTGGGTTCCATTTCCTCTCGTAAGTATATAAAATTTTATAAAAAACACTATATAAATTATATCGATAAAAATTAATAAAATAAAAATGATTTTAATGTTGTAAAGCAAAAAATGCAAAAGAATAGTGATTACAAAAAATTTTTTTCAAATAATTCTGAATATAGTAGCATATTGATGTAATTCAATATTTGATATAATATTTACTGGCGGGTGTAAGAAGTAAAAAATGCATCACCTCATTAAATTAATTCAATGAGGTTCATTTATAAATTATCTTCTGTATTTACTATTCAGTAATAATGTGTGTTTAAATCCCATTTTTGCTGAAAAATTTTATGAATTCTTTTATAGAACTGACTTTTGATGTATATGTATCTACAATAATTGATACAGCATTGTCTATATCATTGGTAGAATTATAAATATGAGGGCATATTCGTAAATATGTTGGGGCATCTACCTCTTCAATTCTACCATCTGGTGTGCAATGAATTTTATTATTGTGGATAATAGCTGTTGAAACTCCTGCATTATGTAAAGCAAGAAAAGCACCATAGGATTTTATTGTACTTCCCATATCAATGACAATGATTCCATGATTGAATGTATTATTGTTGGGAGAAATTAAAGACAACCCTGCTTTGGTTATAGCATTACGAGTATACTGAGTCAGGTAGTGGATGCGTTCTTCAATTCGTTTTATGCCAATATGTAAATGAATATCAACTGCAGCACCTATTGAACCAAATACAGCATCATTTCGCTGTCCTAAGCATTCAAACCTTGATGCATCCTCGGGAATTTTTTCTTCAGGATAATCAAAATAAAAATTATATCCTAATAGTGCAGGTTGAATTTTTTGGATCCATTGTTCACGGATAAATAAAATTCCTGCTCCATGAGGTCCGCAAAGCCATTTGTGAGTGCTAGCTGAAAAACTATCGCATTGTAATTTGCCCATATCAATTACAACACTGCCTAAGGATTGAGCTCCATCAATGTGAATGAAGATATTTTTATTATAGTCCTTGATGGCGTTGCATATTTCTTCAGCTGGTAGCCGTAACCCCGAAATATTTGATATATGTGAAAACGTTACTATTTTAGTTTTTGGCGATAGTTGTTGTAAAAAAGACTTAATGTAGTATTCTTTATTGGTCTGAGTCATATCAAGTTTAACGGTTTTGATGGTGAATGGTACATTTTGGAATTTATACTGCCAACTTCGATAATTTGTTGGATGATTTTGCTCCCAGACAACTATCTCATCCCCTCTTTTCAGATTGAATCCCTGAACTATAATGGAATTTGCTTCTGATGTATTTCGTACAAAAGCCAGTTCTTTTTTATTTTCTATGCCAAGCATTTTGCAAACCTTTTCTTTGGATTTTTCAACGTGCTTTTTGATAAAATCTAATCTATTAATAAAGCTTACATCTTCGTTAATCTGATTTGTAAATTGCCATAAATACATATTCACATGATCAAACGTTGGACAAAGGTTAGCTGCATTCAATGGTGGTCGTGTGCTGAAAGTGAATAGAGATCGTATTGTGTCCCAATTAGCTTTGGAAAGATTTTTTAATGCAGAATCAGTAATAATTTTTTTATCAGAAGGGATATCAATAACCTCCGTTGTTTTATTACATCCTGCAAATGCCAGTAATGCAGATGCTGATACATAGCTAGCATTGTGTAAAAATTCCTTTCGAGATAATTTCATGGCTAAACCTCCTCTATATAAAGTTTATATTTTATATAATAGAATACTATTAGGATTATACGTGTTTAAATACTATTTTAAGATTGAATAAAAAGCAAATAAATTATTTATTTACTTGACAATAAAATTAACGCTGTTAAATTAACAATGTTAAATTAATAATCTTCAACAATGTTGTTATTTAAGGAAAAATATATGCCCAGAACACCCAGAAATATCCAGGAAGTTGATAGTTTCAAACAGCAAATACTAGATGCAGCAGCAAAGATTGTTATAAAAGAGGGATTTAACAAACTAAGCATGCGAAAAATTGCTTCCGTATTAGGTGTTACAGCAACAACTCTTTATAACTATTTCACCAATAAGGATGAATTGTATTTTTATATTCGTATACGGGGATTTGAATTATTGTACCAGCTATTTGAAAGCGCATACAATTCCGTATTAGATTCAAGAGAAAAGATGAGAGCTCTCATCTTGGCGTATATCAACTTTGGAATAGAGTATCCAGATTATTATGAAATAATGTTTATAAACCGCAATGTACCAAAATTTATGGATTGTATTGGTACTCCTTTGGAAGATGTTGGCGCCAAAGAAAAGGAAATAGCATTAAAACCATTTGCGTATGTAATAGAAAAACTGCAGCAGCATTGCGTATGTGAACCACATGAAGCATATGATACCGCTCTTCAACTGTGGATTGAATGCAATGGTGTCGTGAGTTTGTATAATAGCAGACTCATCAGGGAAGTTCATGATAATCCAAGAGATTTTGTCAATACTTATGTAGAAATTATAACACAGCGGTATGTACCTTTAGAGTGAGAAAAGGGGATCCTTTGGCCGCTTTGCTCCCTCAGGATGACAAAATGAGATGTTGTGCACAGGAAAATATGAAAGAGTTTTGCACTCTTAATGACATGAGCGATATGGGTATGTTGATACAAGACATTCTAAGCTTTGCGATTAGACTCAGAAGTAATAATGATGACGGAAAATTTATCTTAGTGACTGAAAAAATTTCTTAACTTATGAAAAATCTTCATGAAAAATAGGAGGAAATTATGTTATTATTTACATCACAAGGGCGATTAAGCACATTAAGTACCAGCTTTATTGTATATTCGTTTTTAAAATTCATTGCATTTAATTTTAATAAACGAAAATCGCTTAATCGCTACCTTAAAACTAATGAAGGTTTTTTAAACTTTACTATCGGTTTACGTACAGAGGATAATGGATTTTCTTACAGTATTGCATTTTTAAATGGTAGAGTAACTGTTTCGAGAGCTATCGCTACAAATGCTGAAGCAGTGCTAATATTTAAAAATGAAGAGGCTGCACGCAAGCTTTTACTGGGAACGCCCACAGATATTATTTATATGTTACTTAAAAGCGATGTACGTATAGAAGGCAGTATTACGTATTCAAATATTTTTTCTTTTTTTATATCTTTATTGTTTAACAACGTTCAAAAGCGTGCAATGCAGAATGAACGAAAAGCCGATGAGAAAAAAGTAAAGAAGGAAAACCCAAAGCAAAAAAAAGAGTTAAGTGATGAGTTAATTAAAAGGAAAAAACAAAGGCTTAAAGGAAAAAAAGAAGACCCCAATGTGTTGTTTTTAGAGGATCCATATCTGCCACAGTATTCACTTGATGATTTTCCGCGGATAAAACAATTCCTTGATGCTCATTTAACACAAAAGCCAGAAATTTGTGCCGAGCGAGCTGTTTTGCTAACTCAATGGTATCGCACCAATGGTTTTGAAAGAGACAAAAACGGTGAACAGTGGGATCCAGTGTTGCGTAACGCATATGCCTTCAAATACATGATGGAAAATAAAAAACCTATAATTCAAAAAAATTCATTACTGGCAGGTACAACGACAAGTAAATCAATAGGCAGTCCAATTTTTCCCGACAGCACTGGCATTATGATATGGAATGAATTGCTTACTATACCATATAGAACATACAATCCCTTTGATATTGATGAAAAGACGCGTGAACTTTTGCATTTTGATATTTTTCCATACTGGTTGCACCGAAATTTCAGGGAATGGGTGCGAGAAAAATACAATAATCCCTTATGTCAACAGCTTGATGAGCGCTTTGCACTGTATTTTGACTGGAAGCAGGCAACGATATCACATACCATACCCAATTTTCCAAAGGTGATGGCAATTGGAACATTAGGGATGATTGATGAAATTAATGATGAACTGAAGAAAGATTGTAGTCAGCAAAAGAAAAACCTGCTTTTGGCAATGATTGCGTGTCTTGAAGGTGTCAATACGTATGCAAAAAATCTTTCACAGCAAGCTTTGTCCGATAGCTCATTGGAAACAAATCCACAGCGCAAAAAAGAGCTTGAAACAATTGCTGACATTTGCAGCCGCATACCAATGCACCCAAGCACTACACTTCACGAAGCATTGACTGCGATGTGGATCACCTGGATTGCACTGCATAACGAAAGCCTTAATGCAGGACTTTCATTGGGAAGATTAGACCAGTGGTTACAACCATACTTTATCAACGATATGAAACGTATTGCACCAGAGAAACGTGAAGAATACATAAAGCATGCAATTGAACTGGTTGCAGATTTTTATATGCGCTGTACTGACCACTTTCCGCTTACTCCGGATTTGGCTAACTTTTATTTTGGTGGCAGCTCTTCCGATCAGGCGATTACATTGGGTGGAGTTACACCTGATGGCAAGGACGCTGTCAATGATATGACCTATATCTTTTTGAAAGTAACTGAAATGCTGTCAATTCGCGACCCAAATGTAAACGCTCGTTACATGCCAGGGGTTAACAGTGATACCTATTTAAAACGGTTGTGCGAAGTTAATCTGATTACTGCTGCAACTCCCTCAATGCACAACGATGCAGCAATGCTAAAAGCGCTGACACCGCTGGGATATGATATACAGGATATCCGCGACTGGTCAGCAACTGGATGCGTGGAGCCAACGCTCTCACATAAACACTTTGGGCACACCAACATGCAGATGATGAATATGGTTGCAGCACTTGAGATGGCACTCAACAATGGGTATCATCCACTCACCCGGCTGGATATTGGACCAAAAACTGGAAGGCCTGAGGAAGGAGTATTTACAACATTTGATGAATTTTTTGACGCGTTTACAAAACAGTTTGCATTTCTTATTGATCAATCTATTGATTACAATAATAAGTTGGCACAAGCCCATCAATATTTACGTCCAACTCCACTTTTATCAGCTTTCATTGAAGGATGCCTGGAAAAAGGCAAAGATGTGACACAAGGTGGTGCAAAGTATAATAGTTCTGGCACTGCAATTATTGGTCTTGCTGATGTTACTGACTCAATGATGGTAATCAAAAAGCTTATATATGATGAAAAACGATATACATTTGCGGATATAAAAAGAGCTATCGACACTAATTTCCAAAATGACCATGTCTTGCTTTCATTAGTACATAAAAAGGTGCCATTGTTTGGTAGCGGCAATGAGGAGGCCGTAGCAATGGCAAACAGGATAGCCAAATGGGCTCATGATTATTTTGCTAGCATCCCTCACTACCGAGGTGGCACATACACTACTGGTTTTTGGTCGATGTCAAACCACGTTGCGTTTGGCACACTCACCGGTGCTCTGCCATCAGGAAGGTTGTCGGGCAAACCCTTTACTCCTGGATTAACTCCACAGCCGTTTGCTTCAAAGAATTTACTTGATAACATACGAGATGTGGCAAAATTGGACCCGGTTAATCTTACCAATAATATTGCATTCAATGTTAAGGTTGTGCCATCGGCAATTGAATCACGGGAAAAGACAGTGAATGATATGTTTTCGTATGTGAAGACCTATTTCACGTTAGGTGGAATGCAGATGCAGATGAATGTGGTTACCTCAGCAGTCCTCAGAGATGCAATGGCTCATCCTGAGAACTATCGCAACCTTATTGTGCGCATTTCAGGTTATAATGCATACTTTGTTACATTAAATAGGCAAATGCAGTTAGAACTTATTGAAAGAGCTGAATACGGGATATGAAATCGTTAATTTTAGAAATCAAGGGCAATTCTTTGGATGATGGCCCAGGTATACGTACTGTAATATTTTTTAAAGGGTGCCCCCTTAATTGTGTATGGTGTCATAACCCTGAAAGCAAAAAAGCTATGGTGGAGCTATCGTGGGATAAAAAGGAATGTATTGGTTGCCTTAGCTGTGCACATGTATGTCCTGTACAGGCAATAGATAGTGCCAACACTTATTTTGTCAACAGGCATAAATGTACATTATGCTTTGCATGTGTTGATGTGTGTCCATCTGGTGCAATGAGCAGGGTGGGTAAGGAAATGACAGTTGATGAAATTATGCACTTGATTGAGAAGGATAAGCCATTTTTTGATACTTCAGGTGGTGGTGTCACATTGTCAGGAGGTGAACCTTTGATGAATATTGCATTTGCGTCTGAATTGTTACAGCAATGCAAGCGCAACAACATTCATACACTTATTGAGACCAGTGGATATTTTAACTTTGATGAATTTACATCATACATACTGCCGTATTGTGATATGCTATACTTTGATCTAAAGCTTATTGATGAAACAGAGCATAAAAAGTATTGCGGTGTTTCCAATAAAAAGATTCTTGATAATTTTAAAAAAATAGTAGAGCTATCAAACAAAACCACTATTAAGTTTTTGCCACGCATACCGCTTGTGCCTGGTATAACAGCAACCCAAAAAAATCTTGTTGGGATTGCTCAATTTTTACATGAATGTGGTGTGAGTACCGTTGAACTTCTGCGATATAATCCTCTATGGCCAGAGAAATGTGCAAAAGTTGGGAGCAATGGAAATATTGATGCGCAGTTAACCCAGTGGATGCCACATGAAGAATACGAGCGTTGTAAAAAAATAATGAGCCAAGTAAATGTTATGGCGTAAAGATATATCCCAAATGCAATTTATAGACATAACGCTTTATATACGATTCTGAAACACGTTTAAAATGGCAATACAAATTCAGTTCATAATGACAATTGTAAACTTGTTCAGAGTGACCATCTGATTTACGATTGACCAACAAAATAACATGTATAACGTCAATCTGGAGCAAGCAATAGGCATTATGTGTTTTCTAAATCTCTTCAAATCTGTTTGTTTTTAACGAACGATATGCAGCTTCAATTAACGCTAACTCTGTTTGTATTCGCCTGTAGTCCGGTTCCCACGGTTTTTGTGTGCGATAGTTCTCAATAAAAGACCTGTGCATTGCACCAAAGCCTAAAAAGTCCTTGAATGACAAGCTTGCCCCAAAGCGTTTGCCTTTAATAATTGTGAAAAGACCATTGCTTTCAAATGTTATGCAACCTTCAGTACCATAGATTTTTGACAGTGCAATCCCTTTGAATGTATTAGGCACATACCAGGAATGGAACAAAGTGCCAAAGGTGCCATTGTCAAATTTTACTGTGATATGTATGGTATCTTCAAAAGGTATGTTTGTGGAATATGCTACATCTGCTTTTACTGCTTGCACAGCTATTGGTAATGCACCTGCAAGTGACACAAGCAGGTTAACCCAATGGCAGCCACCTTCAAGCAATGCACCTCCGCCCATAAGTGCAGCATCAGTACGCCAGCCAGTAATGGTATCATGATTGTGCTTGGTAAGTCGGATATACAATGGTGTTCCTATAGAACCACTTGTAATATGTTTTGTTATTGTCTTTAAAAATGGCTTGAAGTAGTAATTTTCTGCAACGGTAAATCTAACATTGTTTTTAATGACTGCTTTTACTATTGCATCAAATTCTTTGAGATTGCGCGTAGCAGGTTTTTCAACTATTACATTTTTTTTATTGTTTGCTGCAAGTATTGCTAAATCTTTATGGTATGCATGGGGTGTGGTGATAAACGCAATATCACAGTCAGATTGCGCTGCGTCATCATAGCTTTTGAATGCAATCCCATTGAAAATCGTAGCGTATTCTCTGGCGTCGTTGTAGTATAAACTACTAAATCCAAGTTTGATATCAGGATAAAGTTTTTTTAAAATTTTTGCATGACGTTTGGCAATGTGTCCACAACCAAAAAAGCAAATAAAAGGCAAATCGTTGTGTTTCATATACTCACCTTTCTTTAAGCATTATGTCAGCAACTCGCAGTGCATTTGCAGCAATGGTTAAACTGGGGTTAACAGAACCACCGGTTGGCAGAACACTAGCATCAGTTATATAGCAGTTAGAAATATCCCACAGGCGGCATTCGGGATTAACTGCTGAAAGGTTTTTGTTTTTACCCATCCTGCAGGTTCCAAGCGCATGTGAAAATGTTACTATTGGCATATAGTAAAAAATTTTTGCTCCTGCCTGCTGTAGCACACGTTTTGCCACTCTATACAACGCATCGCGAGCTGCTATATCACGGGGATGGTAACGGTGGTAAATTGCAACATTGGGCATGCCAAATTTGTCGGCTGAATCAGCGCAATACACACGGTTATCAAACTGTGGGATATCCTCGGCAATAACAAGCTGATTAATAAGAAACTTTGAGAATGTTGCAGCAATATTTTTTAGCCCCAACGGTGCATTGGCTTTTATCACACCTTTACCGGGTGTGGCTATATCCTGTAGTATGCCCCAATTGCCTTTGGGTGAGCTTTTACCGGAGCTATCGCCAAAATAGTAGTCGGCGATAGCAACCCGCTTTGCAAGGCTGTTATCAGGGTTTGCTATGTAAGGAACAACACCGCTCACTACACCATTGATATGACGCATGAGATTGCGGCCTATATGTTGTGTTGCTGAACTTGCGCTTGCAATGCCCGAAGCTAAAAGCAGGTGAGGTGTGGCGATAGGCCCTGCAGCCAGTATGAGATATTTACACTTGATGGTGTGGTGTTGACCCGTTTCCTGATTAATGATGTCAACCGATTGGGCTTTATGTTTTACAAAATTAATTTTTACAGCNCGATAGTTATCAAGTATAACAGCTCCATACTGTAATGCTTTTGGTAACACGCTAACCGCTAAATCCATTTTTGCCTGTATCTTACATAGATAGTGGTCACAGGTGTTACACAGAATACATTGTGTGTTATTGCATTTCCCAGTGAAATTAATTGCCATTGGTATGTAGAATGGATGAAGCCCAAGATCTATTGCTGCATCCCAGATTTTTTGTGAAGGGCGTGAAAGCGCTTGTGGTGGCTTTTGTGGATAATCTTTTTTTCGAGGTGGTTCGGTTATATCCTGGCCGCGTATACCAGCCACGCATTGTAGTTCTTCGGCTTTATCATAATATGGCGCAAGTGTATAATAGTCAAAAGGCCAGGCAAGCTCTCTGTTACGCATGTCGGAATCTGGCAGTGGGGGACCTTCAAAATCCTGTAGTCGCAGCCTGAATGCTGCTGCGCCATAAAACGTTGACATGCCACCAACTGTATCATACGGCCAGTCCTGTTCTATTTTTCCCTGCTGGTCCACCAAGTAAGGCGTGTGTCCCTGATACAGTGGTTTCTTTTGTAAATGGAGAACATATTCATCCCAGCAGGTTTCATCGCGCTTTACCCATACACCACGTTCAATAACACACACTTCTTTACCAGCTTTTGCAAGTGCATATGCTGGAAAAGCACCACCAAAACCACTGCCAATGATTACATATTCATATAGAGATTTTATTGTTTTCATAGTGGATAAATAAACAGTTGCTATCGCCCTAAGAAATAAAAGGCCATACGCCTAATTGGTACATACGCACAAAAAGGAATACAAATGCGCCACCTTCAAGAATCCATGTCCATGCCTGCACATACGTGCCAATAAGAGCATCCCAACCGGAGTGTCCGGTATCAGCCCACAGGTTGATAGTAAAGCGTTTATTGGTAAATGGCATAAGCAGCGGCAGCCCCACGCTACTTGGCATGTCAGCTAGATAGTGTACAATAAGGCTCACCAGCGCAAGTGCTGCCCAGGCGCTGTTAAATGGTAGAAGTATCAGGGCAACAGCAAAGGCAAATACCAGCGAATGCGACCAGGTACAGTGGAATGAATCTTTTGCCCAGCCTAATTTGATGGGAATAACGTCAAGATTGGGCAACCAGTGAGCACCAAATGCTACCAGTATGCTTTCAAGTGAAAACGCCTGCATAGAACCACCGGTAATATGCGGAGCATAAGAAGAAATAATGAATGATACTGCTACATGGCCTAATTGCATTGGGTCCTCCATAATTTATCATATACTGTCATTTGGGGCTTGACTCGTAATCATATTTTGCTGTCTTGGAATCTGAATCAATCAAAAAACTAGATTCATGACTTGGTTCACCATGACGTATAAATAATCAATAAACAATACGAATTACTAAAAAATATATTATTCAACTGTTAATTTAATGCTATCGCTAAGTTCTTTTATTGTATCAAAAAATGAATTTGTGTTCGATAGATCATTGAAAAAGTAGTCCGGCTTGTGTGAAAGTAATGTCTTGGCATCAGTCCAACCTGTTGCCACTGCAACTGTAACTGCACCTGCTGTTTTGCCACATTCAATATCATAGATCGTGTCGCCAATGATAATTAAATCTTCAGGTGCGAAGTTCCTACCCGTCAATGAGTGTAACCGTTGCAGTGCAATTGAGGGCATATCATTGCGAATGTGAGTATCATCAGCAAATACACCCATAGTGAAATAATGGAAAATGTCAAAATACTGCAACTTAATGAGTGCTCCTTGATAAAAATTACCAGTCAAAAGTCCAATAATAATAGTATCGTAGTGAGTCAGTGCTTGTAGCAATTCACGAATTCCAGGTAAAAGAATTGCATCAGATTGCGGCATGATTTCTTCTAAATATCGGAAATAACGATATTTGAAGTTTTCAATGTGTGCAAAGATTGTTTCTTGGGATATTCCATAAGGCATCAATGATTGCATCAATATCAGAGGATCAGTGCGTCCCTGAAAATTAACAGTATCCATATGGCCTGCGGTGCCGTAAACTTCAATAGCAGCTTTTACCATTGCCTGCTTGCCAGCACCATTAGTCTTCAGCAGCGTGCCATCTATGTCAAAAAGTAAAGCTTTTATGACTTTTTCTCCTCGTAAAAATTAATTTTTAAAAAACGCTCTTTTGCTTCACGTGGAGCAGGATCAAACAGCATTGCAATACCTAACCCCGGAAGCAATGAAAGTGTGTACAACCAAATTGCAAGGCGTATTGTAAAAGGGCGAGTTGGTATTTCAAATATCAGGACAATTAAAATTGCAATTATCATAGCAAAAAACATTCCTAATACAGGTGTTCGAGGTAACATGGCAGATATCCTTTTCCAAATTTAATTATTCTTATTTAATGACAATTTAATGACAATCAATAAAAAAGTAATAGCACATAAAATCAATAAAAAAAGTATTTAAAAAAAGTTTGACATTTTTTTATGTTTTCATAATATGTACTTTAAGTCTATATTATGAAAAAAGGAACAATTATG
>JAOAIH010000077.1 GCA_026414805.1 Spirochaetota bacterium
ATGCGTGTTGATAAAGTAACATACTTTATACTACAAGAAGTGCTTTTGCGCTATGCCAACAATACTCACTACATGGTTCCCACGTGGGATTTTATGAAGCAGGATCTCCACGCTATAGATAAAAAAATAAAAAAGCTTTTAAAGAAATTGAAAAACGAGGTTAAACCATTTATTTGCCGCATCAACTCCAAAACCGCATTTGGTGGTGGTGCAATGCCAGATAAGGTGTTACCCGATTACGGCATAGCCATTGCAATTGATGGCAAAAAAGCCGGTGATATTGCCACACATATGGTTATGCAACCAATTCCCATCATTGGGTATATTCAAAACGATATGTTTACATTAAATTTCAGGACTATTATGGATGACGATATTGGCAACGTTGCTGATGCCATTAATTCACTTATACCATAGGAAGTAACCATGTACGTTATTGGTACTGCAGGACATGTTGATCATGGCAAAACCTCACTTATAAAAGCACTCACCGGCATAGATGCCGACAGACTTCCAGAAGAAAAAAACCGTCAGATGACAATCGATATTGGATTTGCGTATATTAATCTTCCAACTGTTGGTACTGTAAGTATTGTCGATGTCCCCGGTCATGAACGATTCATTCGCAATATGGTGACAGGAGCCTGGGGTATAGATATTGGGCTTTTAGTGATTGCCGCTGATGACGGGTGGATGAAGCAGACCGATGACCACCTGAAAGTGCTTTCCATTCTTGGTGTTCCTTCACTAGTGGTAGCCCTCACAAAGATTGACAAAGCGCCAGAGAACACTGGGCAGGTACTATCGCACATAAAAAATATGCTGCTCACTACTCCTTACTCAGGTGCACCGGTTGTTCCCTGTTCTTCAATAACCGGTCAGGGACTTGATGCTTTGAAGTCACAACTAGTAGAAGCTATAAAGAAGTTGCCACCACCTGATGTTGGCAACAGGCCATATTTACACATTGACAGGGTTTTCACCATCAAAGGTGTTGGCACTGTTGTAACCGGAACAAGCAAAAACGGAAGTTTTTTTGTAAACGATATGGTAACCATTCTGCCTCACAACATCACCACGCGTATACGGCAGATTCAAAGCCATAACACGCAGCAGGAAAAGTCAGATGTATCGCAACGAACTGCGTTAGCGCTTGCAGGCGTTGAAAAGGAATCTTTGCAGCGCGGCGATATCATAGTGAAAGAAAATTTTTTTACTGAAACAAAAAGCTGCATTGCATACATTACCCATAGTTTTGCACAGCTTAAAAACAATCAGTGGATAGAAATCCTCATTGGCACCGCCTCATACGATGCGCAATACACAGTTATTGGCAATTCACAAAAAATTGTGCGACTTAAATTTAAACACCCGGTTTACTGTTATCCTACAGAGCCATTTGTTGCAACGTTTCCGGAGGGGCAATAAATCAGTTGCGGTAGCTATATCGTAAGCCATAACTACTCAAGTGCAGTAAAAAAGGACCAAGTACTTGCAGAACTGGCAAGCTCAAACAGCATTGCCAATGCTATTTATGCAACAGTACTGACCAATCCATTTATCACTATCCAAAACTTACAAAAATTGTTCCCCAGTGGAAATATTGTTGTACATACCCTGAAGCAACTTGTACAGACAAATATAATAACAGTCATCGGTGAGTATATTGCCACGGCATCTTGCTTTAATGCTGCTGTCTCACTTTGTAAAGATGCAGCAAAGCGTTCAATACCCTTTACGGAGATTACACAAAAGCATGCAATACCGCTTGATGTGCTACAGCATATTGCAAAAGAGTACAATCTTGTTAAAAAAGAAAAAGAAGAAATTGGCGATAGTGAAAAGGAATTTCTGCTACAGGTATTGAAAAAGGGAATTGAAGGGATAAACCCAAAGGATTTCCCCCACAACAAGAATATAATCGACCCACTTATAAAAACAGGGCATCTTATTGTAATTGACAGGGAACTTTTGTGGCATAAGGAAGTATTTTCAGATTATTGCAGCCGTATAATGGCACATTTTGCTGCCAACAAAGAGCTGACTGTACAGCAAGCAAAAGAACTTACAGGTTTATCACGCAAATATGTTATCCCGTTGCTCAACGCTATGGAGCAAAAGAATTTACTGAAGCGTTACGGCGATGTTCGTATGAAGGTATAATATATATATAGATTTGCATAATATAATAAAATTGTACATTATTAGTTGACTTTTTTTCTATATGTAGGATAGACTTGTAATAAATAAAAATACATTAAAAGGGATTGCTATGGCACTTTTCACTCCAAACGTAGACAAGCTAAGAGAAAAAAATGATATCAAGGGATTACTTCAACTGACAAAGCACCGTAAAGCCGAAGTAAGGCTCAATGCGCTGCTTGCTCTGGTTAAAATTCGTGACCAATCCGTCATTGAAGATTTAAAAAAGCTTATACACGACCCTGACCCACGAGTAAGGACCATTGCCACAATAAAGTTTGGAAATATTAAGGATCCTGTTATCATTGAAAACTTACGGCAGATAATCATATCGGGCTCACAGCGCGACAAAATAGAAGCCCTGCGAGTGTTAAGCGAAATTGGCCCTACAGATGACCTTGAAATATCAAAAATTCTGTACTTAGCTTTTAAAGATAAAAAGATGATGGTTTCAATAGAAGCCATTCGTACTATGGGTTATCTTAAAGATAAATATGCTATTCCCCATTTAGTGGAAGCTCTTGATAGCAAACATTATCAGGTACGGGTAGAGGCAACCCGTGCATTGGGTATGATTGGTGGCGAGGCGGCTGTTGGACCACTTATTGGCTGCCTTGTTGACAATAATGCTGAAGTACGCAAGGCTGCCCATGATGCCTTAAAGAAAATAGGGACCGAAAGAGCACTCAAAGCTATAACCGATGCTCCATTTATGCTGCTAGTAAAACGCATGACCGAAGGTGGCGCTCAGCGCGAGGAAACAGTGAAGCAAATTGGCCAGTTTAAGATAAAAGAAGCGGCACCACTTCTTATAAAAGCATGCAACGATGAATTTAAATCTGTTCGTATGGCTGCAGCCCGCTCTATTGGAATATTACGTGAAAAAAGTGCTGTGAATGCGCTAGTAAAACTTTTAGATGATCCTTACTTTGATGTTCGCCTTGAAGCGGTGCGGGCACTTGAAAAGATATTTGATCCACAGGCACTGAAAGCAATAGAAAAGGCAATGAGTGACCATAACAAAAATGTTCGTGATGAAGCGCGCGTTGCGTATTATTCACTGAAATCCCGTCTAGAGAGAGTGCACGAAACAGACCAGGTATAACTCTCTATGTTTTTAGGTTTCAATATTGGCAATACGCATACCGTCCTAGGGCTTTATGCCCAAAACAATCCCCTCCCGGTATACACATACAGGTATCCAACCAAGCGTGAGATTACTGTACAGGAACTATCGGATACTATAATCACTGCTCTTGAGAACTATAACCCGCATGCAACCGAGCAAATCAACGGTGTTATCTACTCCAGTGTAGTTCCACAATGCAACCAAACCTATGATACAACCTCTCAAAACCTTTTTTCAATTTCTGCTCACAGGATTACCCACCTTTCCCGTATGCCCATCACAATAGAATATGACAATCCGGCAGAGCTTGGCGTTGATCGCATTGTAAACGCTGTGGCAGCGTACAAAGATTATTCTACTGACTGCATCATCGTTGATATTGGAACAGCCATTACCTTTTGCCTGCTTGAAGGCAGTGTCCTAAAAGGAGGGCTTATTGCGCCGGGAGTAGCAGCAGCAATGAAAGGTTTGGCACAAAGCGCAGCACAGCTTTATGAGGTTCCCTTTGAAAAACCTCCTCACATCATTGCTCACAATACAAAAGATGCCCTCATATCAGGTTTTTTTTATGGATGGGTCTCACTCATTGAAGGAATAATACAAAAAATAGGGGCGACAGCTCATTATACAGTAATCCTCACCGGCGGAATGGCAGAAGCAATTGCTCCTCACCTATCGTTTACTGTTAAAATTGATACATCTCTTACCATGAGAGGCCTGTATTATCTGTACAACATTAACAGGTAAAATGTTGCATTAATCCAAAAACAGTCTGTTTATATTAATATTCACAAAGTTATCCACATTATCCACAAAAGCATGATCTAATGACATTAATTTACTAAATTAATTGCCAGATGATTACAAACTATGAACTATGTCACATGATTTATAAATCATTTGAGTAAAATTTTTGATTAAACACTTCATAAACTCTGGAATATTGAGCATTTACTAAGCAATACAATTTTATAAAAAATTTTTTTTGCTCTTACTCAGTGACAAGTGCAAGGTGCTTTACACAAGGTGGTCAAAAATTAATTTCTGTTAAAATCAGATGCAATGTGGATAGTTTTTGAATAAAAATTGCATTGTCATACTATAAAATATGTTGTATTCTTTTTAAGAATACTATATGCAAATACCTATTCAAACGTGTTGTGAATCAGAGTTCTGTAAAAACATTTTATTACAAATTAAAGACCGTTTGCCCCTTTGACGCCTATAAGGTATAGGCCAGTAATAACGCTTGTTGTATAAAATAAAAATAATAGCATGTATCAATTTTTGGTTGTCATTTACCTTTATTATGTCTTATTATGGCATAAAGGAGTACGTTACTACACTGGGGAGCGCACAGATGAATAATTATGAACGTTATACTAGGATTTTAGCTCGTTCTGTTGACCATATTTTTAAAAATTTTCTCCATGATCCTGATATAAAAGAGGTCTTTGAAAGCCAATCAAAGCAAAATGACCCAAAAGTAACCATTGAACTTGATGGCACAATGAAAGCAGAACTTATCATTAACTTTCCTGAATCCACATTGCTACAGCTAACCAAGAATTTCTTTGGTAATTCTAAAGGTAATGTAAAGAAATATTACCCCGATGTTGCCGGAGAGATAGCTAACCTTATTACCGGCACTTTTATTAACCAGCTACAGTTTATCAAACACAACCTAAAACCCTCTCCCCCGGAATATAATGAAGAGCAGATACCATTAAAAACACTGTATGAAAACATCAATCTGTCATTTGAATCCCGTTTTGGTGGCTTTGACATAGATTTTTACTACAAGGATTTTTTACATAAATAATGGCAACAATAGATTTCATTATACTTGCAGCTTACTTGCTATTCAGCATGGTTGTTGCGCTTTTATACGCAAAAAGAGCACGTAGCAGTACTCATGCATTTTTCCTTTCCGGCCGAAGCCTCCCGTGGTGGATAGCGGGTACAGCCATGGTGGCAACAACATTTGCAGCCGACACGCCACTGGCTGTAACCGAGTTAGTTCGCAGTGGTGGCATTTCCGGCAACTGGCTGTGGTGGAATATGGTGGCAGCAAATATCGTCACTGTGTTTTTTTATGCTAAGCTATGGCGGCGTGCCGGGATTACTACCGACATTGAGTTTATTGAATTGCGCTATAGTGGCAAAGAAGCTTCCTTCTTACGCGGTTTTAAAGCTATCTACCTTGGACTTTTTGCCAACTGCATCATCATGGGATGGGTTAACGTTGCTCTTGCTCAGATACTGGTGCATCTTTTTGGTTTACGCACAACCCATGTTTTGGTTATTGTGATTGCATCCATGCTATTTGTAGGAATCTACTCTGCACTGGGAGGGTTATGGGCAGTTGCTATCACCGATTTTATACAATTTATCATTGCAATGAGCGGATGTATTGTGCTGGCCATTGTTGTTACAAGTCACCACACCCTGAATGGAATAGAAGGCCTTATACAACAACTTCCCCCAAAAGCACTTGCTTTTATACCATTTGGCGATAGCTCCTCAATACCACTCTCAGCATTTCTACTATTTGTTGGTGTGCAGTGGTGGGCTTCCTGGTACCCTGGCGCAGAACCTGGTGGAGGAGGATATGTTGCTCAGCGGATGATGTCATCAAAGGATGAAACTCACTCACTTATGGCTACTTTATGGTTTACCATAGCTCACTTTGCATTGCGACCATGGCCATGGATAATCGTTGCACTTGCAACCATGGTGTTATACCCTAATGTGCCCCATGACCAATCAAAAGCAACATATATATTTGCCATCCGTGACTTTCTTCCTGTAGGATTAAAGGGGTTGCTGGTGGCAGCGTTTTTGGCAGCGTACATGTCAACTATCTCCACTCATCTAAATTGGGGTAGTTCATATCTTGTAAATGATCTATACCGGCGTTTTATTGCACCACAAAAAAGTGAACGGCATTATGTTATCACTGCCCAGTTATGTACGATAGCTCTGGTAATTATCTCAAGTATACTCATATTTGTCATTGATTCAATCTCAGGAGCATGGGCGTTTATAATAGAATGTGGTGCGGGAATTGGACCGGTACTGATGCTCAGATGGTACTGGTGGCGTATCAATGCATGGTCAGAAATCATTGCAATGGTTGCACCTATCCCAGCAGTTGTAGTATCACGGTGTGTACTGGGAATTTCCTTTCCTTACAACTTATTAATTATTGTGCCATTTACAACACTATGCTGGCTTATAGCAACATTTTTAACACCACCTGTTGACCACAATAAACTCTATTCATATTATACAACCGTAAAACCAGAGTTTGGCTTTACGCCATTCAGAAGAGCGTTACAGCAGCCAGCCAATCATATGCTTTTATATTTACGTATTTTCCAGACAATGCTTGGCATCATTGCAACATATTCACTTTTATTTGGCATAGGGGCAATCATCCTGTATAAAACTTATGCCTATGCTTTCATCACTTTATTTATCTTTAGCTTTTTTACTATACTATACCTCCTAAAATACGAAAAAAATATACAATTTAAATAATGTCCTTTAATGTATGATGTTGTACTACACGACATATCTCAGGTTTGGAAGCGCTCATACGTTGGAATCACCCTAAACGCGGGATTTTATCTCCATCACATTTTATCACTGTCCTTGAATCATCTGACATAATTATTCAAGTTGGCAAATGGATTGTTGCCGAAGTTACCCGCCAGCTCCAAACTAATAAGGCATTCCAAAAGCAAGGATTTACCATTTCATTTAATGTACCACCAACACAGTTTTACGATTCCGATTTTGTTGTCGACATCATTAAAATAGTAAAGAGTTCAGTAATAAATCCAGCACAGCTTCAGATAGAAGTGACTGAAAATCTACTCATGTCCGATACTACGGAAGTTATTAATACCTGTAATGCCCTACAACAGTTTGGTATTAATATTGCCATTGACGACTTTGGCACAGGATATTCATCACTAGCATATTTGAAAAAGATACCTGTCCACTCTTTAAAAATTGACGCATCATTTGTGAAAGGAGTGCCTGATAATAAAGATGATGTTGAGATAGTTAAGACAATTGTTCTTCTAGCACATTCACTTGGGAAAAGAACAATTGCCGAAGGTGTTGAATCAAAAGAACAATTAGCATTTCTTACAGGACTGGGCGTCCATGAAGTTCAGGGGTTTTATTTTTCAAAACCTATGCCTGTAGATCAATGTCTGGAATATATGAATAATTATAATCCCGATAAATATTTCTGGCCTAAACACTAACTATATTTTTTATTACATCAGGCAACAGTAAAACTTTTAATTGTCATGCATCTACTTTATTTTATTATCCCAATTTCATTATTGCTAATATTCTGTTCATTTAAAAAGCTTGATATTGTATGCAACATATACCATATTTTATAACAGTGCATATGCTGCTATGAAAAAGTAATACATTTCACTTATTTTTTATCACCAAGCACCTTGCTCCTCACAATATAACACATTGCATGGTATTAAAATTCCCTTACACTGGACTTGACCAACAATAATTTACTTTAACTGTATTAGTCAATAGTTTCCACGATCAGCTTCTGATTTGTATAATTGTTGACGTAAACAATCAAAATCAATGATACTTGATTATAATACATGTAAAATTGTTATTGCTATTAAATGCGATAGAATTGGAATCATTCATTTACATTAATAAATGGAGGGATAATGAAAATGATTACACCGGATGAAGCTCTTGCTACTATCCTTTCCCATATACAGAAACTACCTGTTGAAAAAGTTTACTTTACCAATGCATTAAACCGCATCTGTGCAGAGGATATTACATCAAGTGTTAATATTCCCTATCATAACAATTCCGCTATGGATGGCTATGCCATAGTAGCTTCTGACACAGCCTCTGCCTCAAAAGAAAATCCTGTTACCCTTGAAGTGATTGGCGAATACCAGGCTGGAATAATCACAACACCACTTGAACTCAAAGCCGGACAGGCAATACGAATAATGACTGGGGCCCCAATCCCACCCGGAGCTGATGCTGTGGTGGAAAAAGAAGCAACAACCGAAGAAAAAAACCACGTAACGATTTATAGGCATGTTCAGAAAGGTGACAACATTCGACTGGCAGGTGAAGATATCACACAGGGTGAGTGCATCGTTACAAAAGGCACACGGATAACTGCTGCTATAGTTGGCCTTTTAGCTTCTGCTGGTGTGTTAACGGTAACTGTCGCCCAAAAGCCAAAAGTTGCCCTGATAGCAACTGGTGATGAGATTGCAGAGCCAGGCACAGCGCTTGCAGAAGGACTTGTGATTAACTCCAATGCATATACATTGATGTCATTAATACGAGAATATGGAGGCATCCCACATTATCTTGGCATTGCACGCGATACAATGGAATCAAGTATGTATGCCATTCAACAGGCACTATCGGCTGATATCATTATATCATCAGGAGGTATTTCAGAAGGGAAATATGATTTTATTATTGAAGCCCTCCGGTCATCAGGGTTTAGAATACTTGTTGAACGTATAGCTATGAAACCTGGAAAACCCTGTGTTTTTGCTCAAAAAGGGAATATACTTTATTTTGGGCTTCCAGGAAATCCTGTATCATCTATGGTTTCATTCATTCAATTTGTACGGCCCGCGATGCTTGCCATGCAAGGAGCTACTAAATTGCAAAAACCTGTTTTACAAGCTATCTGTAAAGAACCCATCAAACGCAAAAGTGATGGCAGAACCCATTACATTCGTGGCATTCTTACCTTTGATAAAGGACAGCCCGAAGTAGTAATAACAGGCCCTCAGGGCTCCGGAATTTTGCGTTCAATGGCGCTTGCAAACTGTCTTATCATTTTGCCACCTGAAACCCTATCAGTAAAAACAGGCGACTTGGTAACAGTTCAACTTATTCATCATCCTGAAGTATAAGCCATGAAGAAAAAAGCAATAGCTTTATACTCAGGCGGTCTTGATAGTTTGTTAGCTGCAGCGGTTATTATGAAGCAGGGTATTGAGGTAATTGGGCTTCACTGCATACTGCCTTCGGTTGACCCCCAAACACCTCCCCAGCAATTACAACCATCTAAGCTTGCAGAGCAAATTAACCTTCCGCTCGTTTACTACCGCTGTGACACAGAATATGTACAGGTTATTGCACACCCTGCTCATGGATACGGGAAAAACGCCAATCCCTGCATTGACTGCAAGATATTCTTTTTGAAAAAAGCTAAGGAATACATGGACAAACTTGATGCATCATTTGTTATTACTGGCGAGGTAGTAGGACAGCGCCCCATGTCACAATACAAATCCATGCTTATACACATTGAAAAACAAAGCGGGCTTTTAGGACTTCTGCTACGCCCACTATCAGCAAAATTGCTGCCACCCACTATCCCCGAAATAGAAGGCATTGTGGACAGAGAAAAGCTCTATGCTATACAAGGGCGCTCTCGGCAAAAGCAAATGGAATTGGCCAGAGAATATGGCATTAAACAGTATCAGTCCCCTGCCGGTGGATGTTTTTTAACCATGCCACAGTTAGCTTCGCGTGTGAAAGACCTCATACTTCATCCACCATTCAGTGATCTTGACCTCTTTCTAACCAATGTGGGCAGGCACTATAGACTGCACCAACATGCCACCATAATTGTAGCTCGCAATGAAAAAGAATGTGCCATCCTTGAGCGCTATAAATCAATTGCCGATTTTTATCTGGAGCCTTCATTCAAAGGTCCGGTAATTTATGGCAAAGGGATTATTTCAGAAAATGACTATCCTTTACTATCACAGATAGTGGCACGATATGGCAAACCAACTAATAGTGAAAATAGAGTTGCAGTATTTATTAAGGGGCAGCATTGTACTACACTGATTGCACAAGATTCAATTGATGATACATTGCTATCAGCAATGCGACTATAACAGCATTAAAAAAAGTTGAGGTTGTATAATGAAAAAAACTGTTTCATTCTTAGTATCTGGACGTGGCTCAAATTTCCATGCGGTAGCCCAGGCTATCATAAAAGGAGAAATTCCTGCTCATTTAGGAATCGTTATATCTGACAAACCTGGTGTCAAAGCATTGGATATTGCTCGTGAACTTTCAATTCCAGCTTTTTTTGTAAATCCCAAAGACTATCCAACACGTCAGGATCATGAGAAAGCAATGGTAGAGCTGCTCAATAAATACAAAACCAACCTGGTAGTCACAGCAGGGTATATGCGGCTACTTACTCCTTACTTTGTGAATGAATTTAGAAACAGAATAATCAATATACACCCTGCCCTGCTTCCTTCATTTCCTGGAACGCATGCACAAAAGCAGGCACTGGATTATGGGGTTAAAATCTCAGGATGCACCACTCATTTTATTGATGAAGGAACTGACTCAGGACCAATTATCATGCAACGTGCAGTGCCGGTTTATGATGATGACACTGAAGAAACCCTCTCAGCCCGAATTCTAAAAGAGGAACATCAAATACTGATTGAATCAGTAAAGCTTTTTTGCCAGGATAGGCTTACCATAAAGGGAAGGAAAGTATATATTGTGCGATAGTTACTGTTTTAACAATCCATGCTTGTTATTAATTGTTACCAATAAAATACTTGCATAAAATTTTAGAATAAGTAAACTTTAGCAATAAATTCATTTTCCACTTTTACGTAGAAGGGTATGTGTGAGGCGATACAATATTTTAATGGAGGAACATGATGGGTTTAGTATCTATTATACTATTATGCATTTTTTATTGTAGCCTTATAGTAATTGTGTATGAATATTACAAACTTTTTAATGCAAAGGATGAATACACAAAACAGGAATTAAAACAGGTGGTTTTCCTTATTCCTGATCATTGGATACCATTATTATCCAAATTACGGCTATACCCTATCTACGCATTTGTATCACTTATATTTGGCATTGTAATTCCATTATTATCAACAAACTGGTTTTTCCAGTCATCAATCTTTTGTATTATTCTGTTTATAATTCTACCACAAATACGCAGGACGTATGAGCCAATGAAGGTTACTGTATCTGATTCCTTTATGGATACTGTTGCGTCAGCCCTTTCAGAATATTACGAAATTATTTTATTTTTCTTTTCTTTAGGGACTCTGTCTTCAATGACTTACACTTGGGTTAGTGAAAAAGAACTATCGTTTTTATGGTTTCTGTTCAATACCATTATTATCTGTGCCATTATGTTTTTCATGTTAGCTTCGCTTGATAAAGAAAATGTATACGATAGCAACCATTGAATAATCTATATTTTTAAGGAAAAATTTTGTTGCACTATTTATCAAATTATTTGTATTCTCTTACAGTACTTAAATGATTGGCACGAGATATTCAATATACAGCAAGACCGAAAAATTTTATTTTTTGTGTTGACGTTTATTTTGTTTTTTATTACTATTTGCCTTAAAGTATATGGTGTGTGCCATATACATACTTTTTTTTATTAATATATCATGGGGTTAACCCCTAAAGAGAAGGAGGAGCTGTTTATGAAAAAGCTTTTATTAGTTGTATTAATTGCTGTTGTAGCAATTAGCTTTACAGCATGCGGATCACAAAAGATGGGTGGCCAGGTAAAAGGTGAAACCTTTATATCAGAAGGATGGGTAACACCTGATATTTTCAGAGTAACTGCTACAGGTGCTCCAAAACCGGGATTAAAGAACAAAATCCAGAGACGAGGAACAGCAAAAGAAGCAGCTATCATTATGGCTGAGAAGCGAATAATTGAAAAATTTGTTGGTGCTCGCCTTGAAGGTGCTGCAGGAGCAGCTGATTATGCATCTACTGGTGTTGCAGTTGCAAAAGAATTTGGTGGCCTTGTTAAAGGTGGTACTATCGTTAAAGAAACATATGATGATGATGACAACTGCGAAATAGTCTATCAAGTTGAGAAAAAAGGCTTAAAGAAAGAAGTTGAAGGTGGAGCATACGAGCGATAATGTGAAGCCTTTTTATTAATTTATTAATTTCAAAAGCAGGTGTAATAACACCTGCTTTTTTATTATACATACATATTATAGCAATTTTCCAATGCTCAGTGACTATCGCCATTGTACTTTTGCACTCCTTTCAGGAACTCTATAATATGTAACCTTTGGGTATCCCACCAACATTGTCCCATATACTGCATCTCCTTCAGGAAGATTAAGTGCTTTTTTTAATGGGGAATACACTAATGCACACCAGCTAATATATCCTGCCCAGCAACAGCCTAGCCCAAGCGATGGAGCAATTAATTCCATGTGTGCAAGCGCAATGGTACATGATGTTGATGTGTTGGGATTTGATTTTTGGCCATGAGCAATAATCACAACTGGTGCTGAATGAGTGATAACATCTATGCCTTCTTCCCATGCTTTTGTAATCATGTCAAAATGAAAGGCATGAGCAATATCAGGAGAGTTTTTTAACATTATGCGCATCCAATCAACCACATGAGTTATCAGCTCTTCAATTCTATCCCTCTGAGTAAAAACGATGTATTCAACAGTACGTGAATTATGGCCTGAAGGTGCATAGGCAGTTATTTCAATGAGTTTTATAAGTTTTTCTCTTTCTACATCATCTTTTTTAAATCTTCGTATGGAGCGTCGAGCTTTAAAATAATTTTCGATTACTTCTGCTCCTGGATTCCAGTTATGCACAATAGCTTTGCATGCACTTGATGGCAGTGTTGTTAAGCTCAATGCACCGTGAGGGCATACTGCAACACAATGACCGCATTCAATACATAAAGTTTCCGCATTGCTCAGTGTCTGAGGAATGCCATCATTATCCACTGTAATGATCTTCATGGGACATTCCATAACACATAATTTATCCTTTTTGCATTTTTCCTTATTCACAATAATTGTTGGCATATTTTTTTCTCCTAAATATACAATTCACCTTTAAAAAAGTTACTGTTGAACCACCTATAAATACTCTATTATCGGTACTTTCTATCTTTAAAACTCCACCACGCTGTGAAGCCTGATATGCTGTAAATACACTTTTTTGTAGCTTTTTTTGCCAATAAGGTCCCAAACAGCAATGTGCAGAACCCGTAACCGGATCTTCATTTATACCAAGGCCTGGGGCAAAGAAGCGTGATACAAAATCATATTCTTTGGTATTTGATTGGGCTGTAACTATAATGCCTCTGCTATCCATTTTTTTAAGCGTAGTAAAATCAGGATGTATATCAA
>JAOAIH010000078.1 GCA_026414805.1 Spirochaetota bacterium
GTCAGATGTGTATAAGAGACAGGAGCCATTGTATACGAGCACCTAACGTTGCAACCAGCGATGGACTAATTTTTGCCCCTACCGATGGTTCTACATTCATTCCCCATAGTTTGAATGTCAAAGATTCGTTCATGGTGAATGATCCAGATGTTATGCTTCCACTATCATCCCTTGCAGTTGCTTTGATTGTTATGTCCATTTTTGATTGCATCCCATACAGCAGTGATATATTCCCTGTTATAAAAAATATGTCGGATATAACATGATTTATACCGGCTCCCACTGCTAAGCTATGCGAAGGAAATGTGACATCTATTTTCTGGTAATATATTTCTGCATTTGGTGTCCATCGTACTTCAGTGTATTCCATTGCAATATCTAATTTTTGGTACTTATATCCTGCAAATAGCTTCACATTTTCAAGTATAGTAACACTCAGGGCGGTATCAATGTCGTATCGGATTTCATCAAAAATATATGTTCCTTCGGATGGTGTAGGCGGACCTCCTTGTTGAAATACCCTCTGGTCATAGGGCAATGACCAGTGGAATGACTGCTTGCCAAATAAACCGGATACCGATAGACTTATTACATCATTCAACGGTATGCCAATAACAGGGCCGCCAAGAAATCCATAGCCAATATCGATATTTTCAAACATCCCTGCCTGCCAGTCATTTAAAAAAGGTCTCCAGCCAAAATAGCCACCTTTAATTCCTACAAGCGTTTGGGCATGTATTGGGCTTGTAATAATGAAAAGTAAAGCTATACACAAACATAGTATAATTCTTTTTGACATGTCGCCTCCTTTAATAATTATAATTTAATATATCAACGATGACAATCCATTACCTTTACAACGTTACCGGTATTGCCATCGAAATCTTTGAAAGATTCTTTTTGGCCTTTTCGTAATTTGGATCTATTGCTACAGCTTCTTTAAAATCCTTTTTGGCTTCTTCTATGAGTTTTTTTGCTTCTTCCTTTTTACCTTTTTGTGCTAATTTTTTTGCTTCTTCAACGGTTAACTCACCTTTGTAGTTTTTCAGCGATGCTTCTACTGATTTTGTTTCTACTTTTGATGCAATGAGGTTCTTTTCAGTATCAGTCAATATCACATCTACTATCTGCGTTATCTTATTTACCAGGTCTTTTTCCAGAGCAAAGAATGTATCAGTCTTTCCCTGCACCACCGCAGTTTGTAGTTGCATTCCTTTTTCTACGGAAAAAACTTGTGTTTCAATGCGGAGCATACCGTTCATTTCTATAAACGAACCTTTAAGAATATAGTGTGCGCCAACTAAATTGCCCAACTTAACAAGGGTTTTAGGGTCAATCATACCAGTTTGCTGGAATTCTTGCTCTGCAATAACATCTTTCATAGCTTCCTTTGAGATGATGTTGAATGCACCAATTGTTTCCATGTCAGTCATAAGCATTGAAGCAAGCCCGTACTCCCATGGCTCAAATTCAGCTGCACGGCTCTTTGGTGTAGAATTATAAAAATTGAGTATCAAAAGGCCTTTTCTGAGTTCTCGTGGTGTATCTCGTAATGTTTTAGCTTTTTCCTGAGATGCACACGAAAAAGCTAATGACACTAAAAGAATCATTATCAAATGCAACACTTTTTTAGAATAATGCATTATCAACCCCCATAGGTAACTTTTATAAAAATAACTATAGTATAAAAAATAAAATTTGTTATTTCATTAAATAATAATTTATATATAACACTATAGTGGAGCCAAAAGTAAAACAAAAAAATAATTATTTTTTTTGTTTTTAGGGCGACAGTTACCAGTTACAGATATATTCAGCACTGACAAAAATCTAATATAGATAGCCATTCCACTTATCACCTTTACGTTATTCATTCTGTGGATGGCTTTCTTTAGCAGAGTGCAATTTTTTCTTTTGTATTTTTTAATGTATGCAAATAATAATTATTCCCAAAAATGATTTTTTTGAATAGGGCAGTACATTTCTACAGACTGCTGTGTTGTTGTCGTATTTTATGTTATTGGTAACAAAATTTTTATTAAGGATTAATTAAAATTAAAAATGTTTTTGAAAATTGGATTGACAAAATATAACCATATAATATGAGTGAGTTATCACTCATATTATTTCATAACTTAATAATGTCGATAATTAATTTAAAGTAAAGAAGATTTTGGTTTTATATGCACATACTTGGAAAAAGGAATAATTGGACAATGAAATATTTCAGGTTAAAAATCAGTATTTCATCGAAAACGATAAAATGATTGACTTTTTGTTGTTACATGCTATATTGCTATAGAACTAAAAATAAACAATGGGATTATTGTAATGAATAAATGGAGGCGTATCCATGCTGGAGTACAACGTAAAGAATGAGTACGAGCTTATTGCCAAGCATTGCCCCAAATGTCAGGCTCTGGTAATGGCAGCGGTTATTAAGACCTTGCAGGGCGAGATCTTAAAGTACAAAGATATCCGCTGTTCAAGCTGTGATTGGCAAAGCCCGTTGGCTCAGCTAAAAAGTTCTTGAAAAAAAAAGGCTATTCAGAGTAATAGCACTGCCATAGTTACGTCATCTTTCTGTGGTCATTGGGTTGACATCATCAGTAGGATTGTGTTAACATATTCACAGAGGATGGGATCCTTAAAAAAATATTTAAAGAGGTAAAACTATGGCAGTTGAACAGACGCTGGTAATTATAAAGCCTGATGGGCTTGTTAAGTCGCTAACTGGCAATATCCTCACTCGGCTTTCCGAAGCAAAATTAATAATAGTGGGCGCAAAGGCATTACGTGTTTCTAGAGAGCTTGCTGAAAAACACTATGAACATTTAAAGGACAAACCATTTTTTGAAGAATTAATTCAGTATATTATGGGTGAATTGCATAAAACCTATAGGGTGGTTGCATTTGTGTATGAAGGCGATGATGCTATAAAAAAAGTAAGAGATATTGTTGGTGATACAAACCCTGAAAATGCAAATCCTGTTACGATTCGGGGTGCATACGGACGTATTACCACAAGCGGTGTATTTGAAAATGTAGTTCATGCTTCATCAAGCCCTGAAGATGCTGAAAAAGAAATTAAGTTGTGGTTTGAGCCTCATGAACTGGTTAATGTCATTTATCCTGTGAAAGAAGTCACTCTTGAAAAAGTTACTAAGAAAGTATGGGCATAAGTAAAAAAGTTAATCACCAATAGCATCTTTTTAATAATTAGATTTCTGGAGGAACAATTGCATGCATATCATACTGTTGGGCGCACCGGGGGCTGGTAAAGGAACTATCGCCAAAATGCTTGTAGATGCATTTGGGATTGTCCAAATTTCTACAGGCGATATTTTGCGACAGGCAGTAAAAGAAGGATCTGAAGTGGGAAAAAAAGCAGCAGAGTATATGAATACTGGCAGGTTGGTCCCTGATTCCATAATAATGGATATCATCGAGGAGCGTATTTCACAACCTGATTGTGAAAAAGGATTTATTTTTGATGGATTCCCGCGAACAATACCTCAGGCACAAGGCCTTGAAAAATTGCTTGAAAAAAAGAACATATCTATTGACGCAATTATAAATCTTGAAGTGCCTGAGGCAGTAGTATTACGCAGGCTTGCTAGCAGAAGGACGTGTTCAAATCCTTCATGTCAGGCAATTTATAATATTTACAGCATGCCACCAAAGAAAGAAGGTATATGTGATAAATGTGGTAGTAGCTTGATGCAGCGGGATGATGAAACAGAAGATGCTATAAAAGTAAGACTTGCGACCTATTATGAAAAAACACAACCGTTAATTGATTATTATAAAGAAAACAAAGCATACTTTGCTGTGCCGTCGCTTGTTGCTCAGGAAACTTTTAATGAGATAGTGAAGCGTGTAAAGACAAAATAAAAAATTCTTTACAAAATGGACCAATATAATTTCTATACTGTGATATAATTGTAAAGACGCCAGTGCACGGCGTCTTTACTGCATAAGGAGAGATGCCTGAGAGGTCGAAAGGGGCGGTCTCGAAAACCGTTGTCCTGGGTGACTGGGACCGAGGGTTCGAATCCCTCTCTCTCCGAATAAATCCTGTATGGATTCCAAACATTATTGACAATATAAAGCTCTAAAGCAATTATGTAAACACACAAACTATTCCTGGAGAGATGTCTGAGAGGCCGAAAGAGCACGGTTGGAAACCGTGTGTAGCGCAAGCTACCGGGGGTTCGAATCCCCCTCTCTCCGAAAAAACAAAGATCTGGTAAAAGGTTATATGGCATATCAGGTAATTGCACGAAAATGGCGCCCACAGACCTACAGTGATGTCGTAGCCCAGGATCATGTAGCTAAAACAATTGCCAACAGCATCAACAATGGAAGAATTTCCCATGCATATCTTTTTGCAGGTCCCAGGGGTGTTGGTAAAACTACTATGGCGCGCATTGTAGCAAAATCTCTTAATTGTGTGAATGGCCCAACAGCTCAACCATGTGGAGTATGCCAATTTTGTATTGAAATCAAGAACGGTAATTCATTTGACGTTATTGAAATTGATGGTGCTTCCAACACCGGTGTTGATAATATCCGCGAATTGCGCGAAAATGTACATTCTGCACCTTTAAAATCGCGATATAAAGTCTATATCATTGATGAAGTGCACATGCTGTCAAAATCAGCGTTCAATGCTTTGCTGAAAACGCTTGAAGAGCCACCAGCACATGTCGTTTTTATCTTTGCAACCACTGAAATTCACCAGATACCCGAAACCATATTATCCCGATGTCAAAAGTTTATCTTTAAGCGAATACCTGTTGTACAGATAGTACAGCAGCTATCAACTATAGCTGAAAAGGAAGGATATAGTGTTGATAAGAAAGCCCTGTATCATATAGCTCGAGCAAGTGGTGGATCCATGCGCGATGCTCAGTCACTGCTTGATCAGGTTATCTCATTTGGCGGAAAAGAAATTACCGAGGGCGATGTACTGTCACTGCTGGGAATTGTTTCGCTGGCACAGTATTGTGATTGCATAGATATTCTTGTGCGTGCGGATACTCCTGCTCTCATTCATTTTATTGAAGATATTATATCTGCTGGTGTTGATATTGCTCGCTTTGTAACAGGCTTTGCAGATGTGGTGTACGCAATGCGTCTGTGCAAAGTAACAGACGTTTCTGCTTTACTGGGGTATTCTGATGAAGAGCTAACAATTTTGCGGCAAACTTCTGAAAAGTTTCATGATGAGCAGTTAGGACTTTTTTACAACATGCTACTTGATTGCCATAAGGAATTGCGCTATGCCGGCAATGAACGTGCAGTGGTAGAAATGTTCTGTATTGATATTATGCAGATGCTCAAACGGCCAACACTTGCTTCAATATTAAAACAGCTGGACGAAGTTCCTCAGGAAGTTCAAAAAAAAAAGTTAAGTGATAGTGCACAAAAAGAAAGTAAACCTGAAGATGATAAGAAAGTCATCATGCATGCATGGACTCAGTTGCTTCACCAGCTTCGAGAAAGCAAACAATATATATTCTTCAAGTTGACACATGTAAAAGCAACATACACTAATGGTCAACTTGTCCTTGGGGTTGTGGGCGATAGCTCCAATGGATATTATCAACAGTTACTGTCTAAACAAGAAATAAAACAATTGGAGGACGAATTATTTTCAATCAGCAAGAGAAAGGTTGTTATTAGAATTGAGTCAGACAAAAATGATGTTCCACCACCCGATGCAGTAATGCTGCCACATGCTGAGGACCCTGAAAAGCCACATCCATTGGTTGAGCAGATTAAAACCATTTTTGATGGTGAGATTATAAAATAATAAGGAGCATTGCAATGAATTTCAAAGATATTGGACAATTAATGAAAGCACAGAGCGAGTTGAAAAAAATTCAGAAAAGGCTCAAAAAAACTGAGGTTATGGCAACAAGCCGCGATGAAATGGTAAAAGCCACCGCCAATGGCGACAATGAGCTTGTTTCAATTGTTATTGATGAAGAAAAATTTAAAAATAGCAACGTGAAAACATTGGAAAGAAATATACTAGAAGCAGTGAACAAAGCCCTTGGAGATGCAAAAGATTTGGCTTCTAAAGAAATGATGAAATTGACTGGCGAAATGGATATCTTTGGCATGGCAAATGAACTTAAAAAATTTATGAAGTAAGCATGAGTCTACCATCTAAATATCTGGAAAACTGTATCCACGAGCTGTCAAAACTGCCGGGGATAGGCACAAAGAGTGCATCGCGTATAGCGTTTTTCTTGTTAAAAACGCCAAAAACAGCTGTTGATGCGCTGGTCAGCGCTATTAATCAGTTAAAAGATAATATCAGGTACTGTGAAGTATGTGGCGGCATATCAGATGATGCATTATGCAGCGTATGTGCTGATGTGGAAAGAGATAGAACTACTCTGTGTGTGGTGGAAGAACCTGAAGATATGCTTAGCATTGAAAAATCAGGTGCTTTCAATGGGTTGTACCATGTGCTGGGAGGTGTTATTTCTCCGCTAGATGGAGTAGGCCCTGAAGAACTTTCTATCAACAAACTTGTTGAGCGTTGTAAAAGTGGGATAAAGGAAGTTATAATTGCTACTAATCCAACCATAGAAGGTGATGCAACTGCGCTATACATTGCATCCCTTCTTAAACCACTCAATATTAAGGTAATGCGTATTGCTCACGGTTTGCCAGTTGGCTCTGACCTTGAGTTTGTTGATGCTTCTACACTGGCAAAATCCATTTCAGGCAGAAGGGAAATGTAGTTATTTTCTGCCTTTTACTTCAAAAACTATTGGTATTCCATGCCAGTTGAGCTCCTGCTGCAGTGTTTTCTCAAGAAAACGGGATACATCTTTGCGGAATAATTCAGGCTTATTGACAAAAAGTCTAATTACGGGTGGTGAAGTGTTGGTTTGAGTTGCATAGTATATCTTGAGTTCTCCACCTAACAGAGGCATCACATGCCTTTTTTGCACATTTTCAAGTATTACGTTTATCTTTGATGTTTCAACTTTCTGCTTAGCCCTAGTATTTATGTCAAGAGCAGTCTGTAATAATTTGTGTATTCGTAATTTGTGCAATGCAGATATAGAAATAATGGGGAAATCGGTGGCTCGATAGTATTTGAATAATATCCTATCTTTAAAATTATCAAATGTTTTGTGGTCTTTTTCAATACGGTCCCATTTATTAATGGCAAGCACAGTAGGTTTGTGTGACTCCATAATAATATCGGCAATCTTTTTATCGGTTTCAGTAATGCCGCTGGTTGCATCAATTAAGTGAATAACAACATCTGCTTTTTCAATAGCTTCTTTAGAGCGGACAACTGCATAATATTCTATTGTATTATCAATTCTGCTTTCTCTTCGAATGCCTGCAGTATCAATAATCATAATGTTCTTACTGTGAAAGGTGAATGTTTCATCAATACTATCGCGTGTTGTGCCGGGAATTTCTGATACCACTACACGTTGATACCCCAAAAATGCGTTTAACAATGTAGATTTTCCTGAATTGGGACGTCCAACAAGTGCGATTTTACAGTCAATTTCTATTGTCTTTTTCTTTTTTAGGGGAAGATTTTGAATAATTGTATCTAAAAGAAGGTCTATATTGCGTTTGTTTAATGCTGAAATAGGTATAAACTCATGCCCTAATTCATAAAAGTTTGGAAGGCACTCCATATCCTCTTTACGGTCAATTTTATTAATTGCAATGATATATGGTTTATTAAATTTGCGGATAAATTCTAATAGTTCGTAATCATATGAAGCAATATCAGGTTTTTCAAACAATACAACAAACACATCTGTGAATTGCAAGTGGTATAGTGCAACCTGTTTAATGTCTTCAGACAGGATGGCATTGGGTTCTAAATCAAGCCCTGGGGTGTCATTTATGATAAATGTTACATCACGATAATGTAAAATATATGAAACAATATCGCGTGTAAGCCCAGGATGTTCATCAACTATTGCTTTGCGCTGTTTAATAATTGTATTAAACAATGTTGATTTGCCAACATTCTGTCTTCCTACAATTGAAACAACGGGCAAATTTTTCATTATAGCCCTCATGGAATTTATTTTCTTTCTAATAATAAAAAAATGGATGTGAGCAGTGTCAATAGATATTTAAGCAATGTGGAAATTAATTTCTAATGTTTTTTTTGTATACAATCGATTGTGAAAGAAGAAAATATTAATTTTTTTGTGGATAGAATTTTTTTATGTTAAAAAAAATAATAATTTCATATATCAAAAAAATTTTTTGTTGCAATATTAAAATATATATGTTATATGTTCATCATTAGGATTAATTGTTTATTTTTTACCATGCATAATGCATGAAAAATTTTAAAATCGAGGTGGTGTAATCGATGGAACAGAAAAAGTCATTGAAACAGCTTCAGGCCGATGAAGCACGAAAGAAAGAAAAAGTAAAAAAATTGACTGCTGAGCTTAATGCAGTGAAAAAAGAGTTAGGTGCATTGGCAAAAGCTATTGCAGCAGCAAAGAAAGCAGAAGCAAATAAGAAGAAAGCAGCCAAAAAGCCAGCAAAGAAGAAATAAGTTATTTATATTTGCCTATCATAGAGTGTAATGTAGAGAGGTGGGAAACCACCTCTTTTTTATATAAAAAAAAGATTTGAAGTTTTATTGTGAAGTAAATAAAATAATTTTTCGATAAGTGTAATAAAGTATTTTCAAAGTGCTATTTGTGTATTGGGGAAACGCTTGAAAGAATTTAAGCAAAGAAAACAACGGACTTTTGAAAGCTTATCAACGCTTGATGATATAATGGAATTGCTGAAAGATGAGCAATTCCAGAAGCGACTTGGTATTAAATTCAACCTTGAAAAATCCACCGTTGAAGTCAATGAATTCATTGATGATAGGACAATTATGCTGGTTACCGACCCGGATTTTGTTCCTTTTGACAATAAAATTATACTATATGGACTAGTAGATAGATATATTGAAATTGATTGTGAAGTGATTGAAGTAACAGGCCCTGGGTATTTTAAATGTAAAGTGGTTAGTGCTCGTAAAGCTGCTCACGGAAGGCGGGATTTGCGGTTTAAAATGAATCCCGAAAAAGTTGTTGCAACCAATTTTAGGGTTTCAAAGCACACTATAGATATTCGCAATTATAGTATTCCTACTGGCATTAAAGTAATTATTGAACAATTTGAAAACCAGATTTCTAAGAATGCTGATATTGTGAAGGTTGATATATTAGATGACCGTGACAGTGTGCTGGCACACATTAAAAAAACAAGATCTACTTTATATATTGAGGACCTTAACAATCCAGCAACGTTTACCCCTGTAAATGATGCATTTATAAATATTAATGAAGTATTCCATGAACAAACTCATCAATATATAAAAAAGTTAACTGATAGTGGCTATAGATCAATAATTATATCGCCGGTAATTTATATTGAAGATGATGAAAGGCTAATACCATTTGCATATATTCAGTATATTTCAAAAGATAAACTTTTCACTATGGACAAGGTGCTGGAAATTCAGGATCTTGCTTTTAAGCTTGTTGATAGAATCAGGGATGCCAATACTTTAATGATAGCTGTTCATCAAGAAATACTTGATATAAGCAGGGGCGGTGCCAAACTCAAGATTACAGATAATAACTTGAAGAAATATATATTAAAATCAAAAGGTTTTATATTTGATATTGTGTTTAAACTGCAGGCACCTATAACAATTTATGGTGATATTCGCTACACATATATAGACTCAGAAGATAATTTAATAGTTGGTGTAGATTTTGCCGGTAATTCCTCCCGTAAAGATGAAATGAAGCGATTTTATTCAATCATACAACCTATGGAGATTGAATATAGAAACAGGCTTATTAAAGAAATGCGTCAAAAAAAGAAAGAGCAAGGATAATTGATTCCCACCTGTTTTTTACAGTAGAGAAGAATAAAAGGCGCGTCAAAAAAAGAAAAAGCAAAAATTAATTTATTTGTTTTTTATCTCGCAACTCCTTCATTATTTCAGCATCTGATTTTCGAGCATAATATGGCACCACATTTCTATAATCAGCATAGTGTGAAGGATTTTGTGAATATAATAACTCTACTGCATTGATCATCTTTACAGCATCAGGTATAAAATCAGGTATAAATTGAATAGTGTTGCATAAATGTTCCATTTCATGTTGATATTTTATGCTGCCATTCCCAACGGCAATAAGAGTGTCACTGCCTTTTTTGCTGAAAAGTGATTCTATGGTGTAATCACCGGGTGAAAGGATCTCAATTGGCATTGAGTCACTTACAATATGGTATCGTGCAGCAAAGACTCTTCCTTTTTTGGCATCAAATGCTACAATGCAATCAGCATTACTATGAGCTATCGCACATGCAAAAAGAAGTGGCGTGGGTATACCTACAAGTGGTATTTGTAAAATCTGTGCCAGCATACGGGCAGTAGTTACTGCAATTCTTATCCCGGTAAATGAACCCGGACCTATACCAACCCCAATACACTGAATGTTGTGGATGGTGGTGTTCAATTGGTTACATGCGTTATCAATAGTATCAAATAGTGTTACCGAATGTGAATGCACAACATAGGCAGATTTATCGGCTATAATGCCATTATACCTAAGTGCAACAATTTCCAAATCAGTTGCAGTATCAAGAAGCAGGATGTTCAATGGTAATCTTCCTCCTATTGTTATCGATGTACTCAAGCGTTATGTGGTATATACCTTGGGGGAGGCGTTGGGCAGCTCTGTCAGCCCATTCAATGACCGATACGCCTTCATCAAACCAGTATTCCTCAAAAAAAAGATTTTCAAGTTCGGTATCGTCAGAAATGCGGTACAGGTCAAAATGGTAAAGCGGAATAGGCGCTTCATAAACTTCAAGCAGTGTAAAGGTAGGGCTTGTTATTTCTTCATCAATACCCATACCTTTTGCAATTCCTTTAGTTAATATGGTTTTGCCTGTACCAAGCTGGCCAACAAGTGCAAAAATATCTCCTGGCTTTGCCTTAGTGCCAAGTTCAATGCCTAATGCAAATGTTTCTTCCTGCGATTTGGTTATGTAGGTTGTACGTTGCATGTTATTCCACTGTGATATGTTCAAATGCAGTTACATTGAGTTTACTTATAAAATCACGCATATGCTGCGGCACGTCAATAGAAAATTGCATGCGCTTGCCGGTAATGGGATGATCAAACTCTAAAAACGTTGATGCAAGAAGCATATAGGGAACCTTGTACTTTTCCCATTTTTTGGAGTATAGCTTGTCGCCAACGATGGGCAGCCCTATCGACGATAAGTGAACTCTAATCTGATGTGTCCTGCCAGTATATATTTGTACATTCAGCCGCGAAAAAACCCCCTGTTGGGTATGCCATAGTTCCTGCAAAGTGTAGTGGGTAATTGCTTCTTTCCCATCATCGCGTACGGTCATCTTATGTCCATATTTTGGGTGGCGGTCGATAGCTCTGTTGATTGTATCTGATGGTGTGAGTGGTTTGCCGGTAACTATCGCCACATATTTTTTTACCACATTTCTGCTTTGAAATGCTTTGGTCAGGATATTGTGTGCGGTATCATTTTTTGCAATAACCATAAGACCTTCTGTATCCTTATCAAGTCGGTGAACAATGCCCGGCCTTTCAACACCACCTATGGACGAAAGCCCCTTAAAGTGATAAAGCAATGCGTTTACTAATGTGTTGTGCATGTTGCCTGCACCAGGATGTACCACCATCCCCGCTGGTTTATGTATGACAGCAATGTCATCGTCCTCAAATAAGATATTCAACGGTATGTCCTGTGGCTCAAGTGCTGATTTTTCAGGTTGAGGGATAGTAATACATATTACCTGATCGTGCTTCACCCTGTAATTGGGTTTTACCGGTATCCCATTTATAGTAATATGATTGTTTTTTAAAAGTTTTTGTATAAAGCTTCGCGAAAGCTCCTCTTCCAGTGCATTGTATATAAATATATCGATGCGCGTGCCAGCGTATTCCTGTGGGACTATAAGTGTAAGATTGTCTCCATTAACCATAAAAAAGCCTTGAAATACTGAAGTACTGTAATGATAATGCAAATAATTGTATAATTGATTCCGCCCTTTTACAAAGGGATGTAGTTCACTATTTAGTGTATTTTAAAGAGGAAATGCTTTGCAACCATTAGTCAAATCATTTTTAATGAAGCATTTGGTTACAGACCTGTCACTTAAAAACTTTGGAGTATTACTCCAAAATAGTGTTAATAGATTTTTACAGCGTCCTCATCATACAGCAAGTTTTATATCACTGTGGTATTATATTGAATTGCTGTATATGATGAATATAGCAATATTTTTTTATACACCAATTTTAATAGCGGCGGTGGGAATTATTATAGGAATAGTACTAAGTATTCATATATTGAAACTTTATATTGGTACAACAATTAATTATACTATACAGCTGTTGTTGATGGATATACACATTGCATATTCATTTGGGTTGACCATTGCAACCATTTTGTCTGGTGCCACCTGGTATGCTGTGCTGATTGTAGTAATACGTGATATCATTGCAATCACAGAATTAATGCTGATATACACTATGACAACTATGGAGTAAAGATTTTTTATACACTCATAAATGGGTAATGATTCTATTACCAGTAATTTTAAAATATCTTTATGATTTGACTAATAGAACAGATGTCATTTGAATGGATGTAATAGTGATATTTTACCATGCCGGAGGCTTTGTATGTACGAAATTCGTGAAGCGACATTAAGTGATATTGATGATATTGTTACTATACGGATGAAGATGCTTTTTGAGTTAGGTAAATTAGAAACAGAGGATGGCACAAGGAAACTACGTTCGTTGACAAGGGATTTCTTTATTCGTAAATTCCAAACTGGTGAATTCAAAGTATTTTGCGCTGTTAAAGACGATACTATTATTGCAACAACAGGTATTCAGTTTTTAGAAAGGCCACCTTTATACGAAAATCCACATGGCATTGAAGCGTATATTATGAATGTATATACAGAACCTGAACATAGAGGCAAGGGGGTGGCGTCAAAATTGCTTCAAAAAGTGATTGAATATGCACGAGAAAGAAAAGCAGGCAGAATATTGCTGCATACAATTGGGAAGGATAAACGTGTGTATGAAAAAGCAGGTTTTGTATCCACAACCAATGAAATGGAATTAGTGTTGCGGTATTAATTTGATGTAGGTTTAATTTTATTTCTATTAGCTAACATTTTATGAAATTAGTATGCACGTACTTTTAAACATTTTGATAATTTTTTCAATATCCATTTTAGTAATATATGTGTGTAATCGATTAAAGATCCCCACTGTCATTGGATTGCTTATCACAGGGATTTTTGTTGGTCCTTATGGTCTCCAAATCATTCAATCAACTGCTGATGTTGAACTTTTTGCTGAAATTGGAATTATTACCTTACTTTTCACTATTGGATTAGAGTTATCTTTTGAAGAAATTTCTTCGCTCAAACGGGCAATATTTGTTGGAGTTCTACAGATATTTATAAC